>CAYNLR010000031.1:0-5647 GCA_964398135.1 Candidatus Woesearchaeota archaeon | reverse complement strand
ACTCCAAAAAGTGACAGAAGGAGGTGCAAAATGGAGTTAAAAAAATATGTTTTAATTACAGGTTACATTAAAACTAAAACCGGTCTTCATATTGGTGCAAGTAAAGAATCTCTTTCCATAGGGGGAATAGATAATCCGGTAATTTGTAGCCCTCATAATAATTTGCCTTACATCCCTGGTTCGTCTTTAAAAGGTAAGATTAGAACTTTGCTGGAATATCATCTTGGGAAAGTAGAAAGTGGAGAGCCTCACAGTTGTACAGATGAAAATTGTCCTATATGTAGGATTTTTGGTCCTGGCTCTACAGAGCACCAGAAGGAGTCCCAATTTGGTCCTTCACGGGCAATATTTAGGGATGCTTTTCCTGAGTCTGAAGACGATGTGAAGATTGAAGAAAAGGTAGAAAATCGCATAAACCGTTTAACAGCCACAGCTGAACATCCTCGTCATATGGAAAGAGTAGCGCCAGATTCTTTATTTAAATTTGAAATCAGCTACCGTATTTTTGACGAAAAAGATGAAGAAATTTTGAAATACCTCCTTCAAGGGCTTAAACTTTTGGAAAATGACTATCTGGGAGGAAGTGGAAGTAGAGGTTATGGAAAAGTTGTTTTCTTGGCGGAGAGAGAAGGGGATGAGTCAACAATTAAGGTGGATGGAGAAACAAAAAGTCTTCAAGAATATGGAAACTTATAAGATTAATGTAAAATTTAAAACTTCTTTTTCTTCTGAGTTAACTTCAGATATAATTTTTGGCCACATTTGCTGGGCGTATCGGTTCCTTTATTCTGAGGAAGAGTTGCTAAAATTTCTGAGAGATTTTTATGAACATCCAGTGGTTATATCTTCAATGTTTCCTCAAAAAGAATCAGAAGAATTGTTTTTCCCAAACATCCCTTGTGTTTTAAGTGTCGAGGAGGAAGAAATTGTAAAGTCTGATGATGATTACCGGAAATTAAAGAAAATAAGGAAGTTAAACTACATACCGTTTGAACTCATAAAAAAATTTAAAGATGACTTCTCTATTGCCAGTATAGTTAAGGAGTTGATGAGAAGATATAATGAAGTGCCAACTTCAATAATTTCCAATCAGGAAGTTGCTCACAATACGATAGACAGATTAAACAATATGGTAATTGAAGGCAGATTTTTTGTGGAAATGGAATATTTCCTCAAGGAGGGATTTTCATTTTACTTTCTAATAAAAGATTCTTATTTTGGAAAACAAAAACTGGAGGAAATACTTCAATATTTATCAAATACTGGACTAGGAAAAGATAAGACTACCGGTAAGGGGCAGTTTAGTTATCAACTTTCATCTTACAATTTAGAAGAAAGCACAGAAGGTAATGCTTTTATTTTACTTTCTCGTTACATTCCGACTTCTAATGAAGAAGTGAATGGTTATTATAAAATAAGACCTAAAATCGGGAGGTTAGGAGAACATTATGCGCATTTATCTCCTTTTTATAAGAAACCTTTGCTATTTTTACAAGAAGGTAGCATCCTTTTCTCAAATGAGAAAAAGAAATTTTACGGTGGCATTATAGATAAAGTTCATTCTAAACCTGACATAAGACATTATGGTATAGGATTTCCATATTTTATTAAATTTCGGCAATGAAAGAACAGATTTTGAAATGCAAACTTGAAATTTTATCTCCTATCCATATAGGCACAGGAGAAGAACTTGACCCTCAGGAATATATTATAAAAAATGGAACTCTTTATTTTGTAGGATACCAGAAAATGTTAGAATTATTGACCTCTGAAAATAAAAAACAGTTATTTAATATTCTGCAAAGAGATGATATTCAGAGTTTAATTGAATTAAGAAAGTTTATCTATCATCACATCCAGCCAGAAAAAGATTACGAATGGAAAATAAAGGTTTCTCCTGAAGTTGAAAGTTGGTATATTCAAAAATTAGGCGATATAAAAACTCAGTTAAAAATTTATCCCTTTATTCACTCGCAAAGCCAGAGATATATACCTGGTTCTTCGTTAAAGGGAGCCATAAGGACAGCAATACTGAATTACTGGATTGAAAAAAACAACCTTAATGGAGTCCTTTCCAGGAGAAGAAAAGAACTTGAGGATCGTCTATTATCAGAAAGGGACAGGAAAAGAATGAGAAAAGTAAAAAGAGAAATTGAGAGCTTTGCTAAAAGTTTAGAAGAAAAACTTACCAGTTTGAAATTAAGTGAGAAAGAAAAAAAGGATATTTTCCAAATTTTAAAAATAGAGGATGTAACTTTACCTTTTGATTCTACAATTTGCGTAGAGGTTAAAAATATGACTTTAAAAAGTAAAGACAATTTAACTTCTGGTATTCCAACTTACAGAGAAGTGACTCTTTCCAAACTTACAGGAGCAGATGTAGTTGTTGATTTTGAAGTAAAACTGGATTACAACCTTCTTCCTTCCAAATCTTACTTAACCATTACCAAAAATGACATCTTAGAGGCACTTAATGGTTTTTATCTGCCTATTTTAGAATCAGAAGCAAATCGACTTTTTGCTTCTTTCCCCGAGATATCTGAAAATTACAAGAAGATTAAAACTCTGTTTACTTCTTCTGGAAATGAAGATTCAGCACTTTTGAGGATCGGATGGGGAAGTGGATTTGAATCTATGACGCTTAAGAAATTTAGAATTCCACAGAATTCTGTTAGAAGTGGCCGTCGTCACATTGGATGGGGATATTCCAAACATCTCGTTTCTGGCAGATTGCCTCTGGGGTGGGTGAAGTTAAAATTTCTTACATAAATAATTTTTTATAAATGGGAAAAGCATTGCTGATTTCCGTTGGTGGTTCACCTTCTCCCATTATTAAAAGTATCAATAGATTTAAACCACAGTATATAATCTTTTTTGCATCTAAAGGGTCTGAAAGTATGATTTCTCAGATAAGAAGAAACATTACATATGATTATAAGGCTGATGACAAGATTGTGGTGAATGATGGAGAAGATTTGACGGCTTCCTATTCAGTTCTCAGAGAAAAACTTCCAGAGATATTAAAACGGTGGAGAATAAAACCGTCTCAACTTCTTGTTGATTACACCGGAGGGACGAAATCAATGAGTGCAGCAATGGTTTTAAGTACTATAGACAATTGTAGGAAATATATCTACATCGGGGGGAAGAAAAGAACGAAACAAGGTTTGGGAATAGTAATAGAGGGAGAAGAGCGAACACTTATCCTCACTAATCCTTGGAATAGGTATGCAGTAGAACTCAAGAAACAGGCAACTTTTTTATTCAATCAATGCCATTTTGATATTTGCGTCCAGGTTCTTTCCAAAGCCGAAAAGATGGTAGATAAATCTGAGAAGAGATATTACCGAATGTGGAAAGAAATTGTGGAAGGATATGCTTACTGGGATAAATTTATGCATAAAGTTGCTAAAAATAAATTATATAGAGGAAAAAGTGAGATGGGAATTTTAGTAGGAGCCCAACCAGAACTCAAGAGATTCTTGAGACAACTGAGCAAAAATTGTAAATTTCTTAGTGAAATGGACGATAAGAAATTATTTTTAGATTTGCTTGCCAATGCTAAGAGAAGGGCAGAAGTGGAAAGAAAATACGACGATGCTGTAGCCCGTTTATACCGTGCATTAGAAAAACTTGCCCAGATGGAATTAAAAAATCTTGGTATTAATACTTCTAATGTAAAAGAAACTCAGATTCCTGAAACTATCCGAGAAGAATTTGTTAAAAAATATAAAACCAAGGATAAAGATGGAAAAGAAGTGATACGCTTAGGTTTATTTGCCGATTATAAACTATTGAAAGAATTAAATCACCCTTTAGGAGATAAATTCTTTGAAGTGCGGAATGGAGAAGAAAAAACACAAAAAGATATTGAAGCGGTGTTAAATGTCAGGAATAATTCCATACTTGCTCACGGAGATGTTCCAGTCAAAGCCGAACATTACCACAGATTGTTTCAGAAGATCCTTGAATTTTCCAACACTAAGGAATCAGATATTCCTGTTTTCCCTCAGATTGAAATCCCTTAATAAAAGGAGAAGAAGCGGGTAACTAATGTGAGAAGATAAAGACAATTTTGATATTAAGGTTATGTAACATTGCCAACTTTATATTTACTTGAGCAAGGGGCAAAGTTATCTAAGACTTCAAAAAGATTGGTTATAGAAAAAGACAGAGAAGTTTTATCTGAAATTCCCGAATTTAAAATTGAGAAGGTTTTTGTTTTTGGAAATGTTCAAATTACCACACAAGCATTGAAGTTTCTTCTTGGCAATAACATTGATGTCAGTTTCTTTAATATGAAGGGTAAACTTATTGGTAAACTTTTCCCTTTTGAGTCTAAAAATGTTTATTTAAGAATGGCTCAATATGATGCTTTCAAAAACGAGGAATTTAAATTAAAAATTTCTAAGAAAATAGTAGAAGGAAAAATTAAAAATTGTCTTGTTGTTTTTCAGAAATTTCTCCGCAACCATCCTGAAGTTGAATTAAAAGAGGAGATTGACAGATTGAATTCAGCCTTAAAAGAAGTTGAAAGAAAGACTCAAATTTCAAGTCTGTTGGGTTTAGAAGGAATATCTTCTAAGGTTTATTTTAAGGGATTTTCTAAAATGTTTAAGAATGGATTTGATTTTAGACAGAGGACCAGGCATCCTCCACTTGATCCGGTTAATTCGTTGTTAAGTTTAGGATATTCTTTAATTACATCTGAAATGTTTTCTATTCTCTTTGCCTTAGGGTTAGACCCTTATGTGGGATTTTTCCATACTCTTGAATATGGCAGAGCATCTCTGGCTCTGGACCTGATTGAAGAATTCAGACCTGTTATAGTAGACAGGCTTGTTCTGGATTTAATAAATAAAAATATGCTTAAACAGGAAGATTTTGAATATGAAAAAACTGCAGAAGGAGAGGTTTTAAAGGTATTACTTAATCAGGAGGCAAAAAGAGTATTCTTTTCTCAATATGAAAAAAGAATGAATACTCAGATTACTTTACCCCAGGGTAATGTAAGTTATCGCAGACTATTTGATGTCCAGGCAAGAAAGATGATAGAGTGTATAAAAAGTAATAGTGGTGATTATGAACCGTTTCTTATAAAATGAAAGAGAAGAATTTTTTTCTTGTGTGTTATGATATAATAGAAGATAAAAGAAGACAGAGAGTAGCAAATATTTTAGAAGATTACGGTGAAAGAGTGCAGTATAGTGTATTTGAATGTTATTTAGATAAAGAACATTTTGAGATTGTGAAAGAGAGAATAAAGGAAGAAATTGAAGAAACAGAGGACAAAGTTGGATTTTATTTTTTCTGTGACCAGTGTATTAAAAAAAGGGAATATTTAGGAAGGCAGGAAATTTCTCAACAACCTGAAGTTTATATAGTTTAGACTTGCGGTGTATGTAATATGTTGATTTATATATAGTTATGTAAAAACTCGAAGAAGGACGATGAAAGTTAGTTTAGAATTTTCTGAGATTTGCGATTTTAATAATTTAAGTTCTTTGAAAACAATGGATTGTAATATATGCTGTGAGAAAGTGAGACCCGCTCCATAGGGGATTGCGACATCTATATTTTTTCTTCATTCTCTTCTATTATTTTTTTATCAGTGAGAAAGTGAGACCCGCTCCATAGGGGATTGCGA
>CAYNLR010000030.1:2513-5765 GCA_964398135.1 Candidatus Woesearchaeota archaeon | reverse complement strand
CTATGATTGTTAAAAAAGTTAACCAAACTGTAAGTTTTTCGATTTTCCAAGAACTTATCAATTGTAAAGCATTCGGTCCTAAATTATAATACTTCCTTCTTTTACCATTGCTAATTACTTCTTCTTTTAACAAGAAACCGTGTTTTACTAAAAAGTTTCTATCTTCTTCAGTTACGAGTATTTTATGTACAATTTCTTCAGATAATCTTCCCGTTGGAAATTCTCTATACAAGTCCATAAAAAGTTTCTTGATTTTTTCTATTATTTATTATTCCCAAAATACTTTTTAATAAATTTCGGCCAAGCGGCAGAATCAAAATTTTTTCAGAATTTGATCCTAAGTAAAGAGATAACAGCAATTAAGAAGTTCTATTTCTTTTACAGGTCGCCTCAAATTTCCCTAAGCAGAAACTTTTCTTAATTACCTTATAAAACCCCAAAAAGCGCAGAAGAATTTTATTTAGTTTTTTTAGAGCTTTTCTTTGAAGAACTTTTTTTTGCTTGCTTTTTCTTTGAATTTTTAGTTGCCTTCTTTCCTTCAATTTTTATTTTGAGTTTTTTAATTTCTTCGAAAAGAGTCGCTTGATCTGAACTTAACTTACTAATTTTTTCTTGAAGTTCTGAGATAGCATCGTTTAGCATCATTAAATCTTTCTTTACATATCCGAAACTTGCTTGGACATTTTTTTCAATTTGTTCTAAGGATTTCATAGAATTAAATGGAAAAGCGCATTTATAAAACTTTGGATTGGTGTCATTTTAGGATTAAGACAACTCTTTTAAAGTGTTATAAACGTTTTTATTTTATGAAGCAAAAATACGAACTCTTAGCTCCTGCGGGAGGATTCCCACAACTTCGCGCTGCAATTGAAGCCGGAGCTGATGCGGTTTACTTGGGGCTTAAAGAGTTTAATATGAGAGCGACAGCCAAAAATTTCACTTTAAGAGAATTATCAAAAGCCTCAAAAATTTGCAGGGAAAACAAAGTAAAGATTTATTTAACGCTTAACACGATTGTTTATGATAATGAAATAAAGAAATTAGAGAATATTATTAAGAAAGTTAAAGATAAAGTTGATGCGATAATTTGTTGGGATTTGGCAGTAATTCAGCTTTGCCGAAAATATAAAATTCCTTTTCATATTTCAACTCAAGCAAGCGTCTCGAATATTGAATCTGCTAAATTTTACAAGAAACTTGGAGCAAAGAGAATTACCTTAGCGAGAGAGTTGTCTTTAAAACAAATCAAAAAAATTTCAAAAATTATTGATGTGGAATGTTTTGCTCATGGAGCAATGTGTGTTTCTATTTCTGGAAGATGTTTTACTTCGCAATTTTTGGATAAGAAATCCGCAAATCGCGGCCAATGCACCCATCCCTGCCGCCGCCCCTATCTGGTTATTGATTTAACCGATAAATCAAAACAGCTTAAACTTGAAAACAATAGAGTGATGTCTGCAAAAGACTTATGCACCTTACCATTTATAGAAAAAATGAAAAAAGCGGGAATAAAAGCTTTCAAGATTGAAGGAAGAAATCGCCCGCCGGAATATGTTGCTGTAGTTGTAAGAGAATATAGAAAAGCTCTTGACAAAAAACTTTCACCAAAAGAAATTAAAGAAGGTATTTTAAATTTAAAAAAAGTTTACAATCGCGGATTTAGTTCTGGTTTTTATTTGGGCGTTCCTACGAACGATGACTTTTCATCTTCAGAACACGGAGAACAAACAGAAAAGAAAATTTTTGTAGGCAGAGTTAAAAAGTATTGGCCGAAGATTGGAGTTGCGCATGTTGAACTACTCGCTGGAAAATTAAAATTAGGTGATGAAGTTTATATTATCGGAAAAGAGACAGGGCTGATTAGAACAAAAATTGAAAGCATGGAAATAAATAATGAAAAGGTTAAAGTTGTAAAAAAATCCCAAGAAGCTGGAATTAAATTGCCGAAATGCCGGCGTGGAGATGAAATTTATTTGATAAAAAGTGCTGGCAAAGAAAATGAAAAGGAAGTATTAAAAGAAATAGAAAAGATGTTATCAAAGAGATAAATATTGTATGGATTAGATGCGAGGTTAATTAAATAAAACAGCTCTACAATTTTTGCAACACTAATCAGTATCTGTAAAATAGGATTAATCCGTTATTTTGATTCTTTAATTTTGAATTATTGACAGCAGAACTTTCATCTTCCCAAATGTAAAGTGTGTCTCCGTCAGCATTCCAGATTTTTGTGAAATTTTTCTCCCATTCTGAATTAGCTTTTAATTTTTCTCTGTAAATATGTGTTGCATCATCTTTAATTAGAACATTAATGTCAAAATTGCATTTATTCTTTAAGACTATTTTTTCTTTTTCGCTCGGAGAATGCTTAAATTCAACCAATTCAATACAGTAATCATGTGGAGATTTTTTCCAGATTCCGAGATGATTTCTTCTTGCAAATTCTTCGGCTTTTTTTAACTCGTCATAGTGTGAATCTTTTTCATAATAATAAATGTGCGCAAGACCATTCCTGACAATCTCAGAATTTATTAGCTTATTTTTGAAATAAACATAAACAAGCAATCTTCCATATCTGTCAGTGCCGTGAAGCTCTAATTCAACTTTTTTGTTTCTGATTTTTTCCAAAAATGTTTTTGCCTGATTATAAAACATCATTGATTTTTCTGGTGCGTTAATCCCTTTTAATCGTGCTGTTAATCCGTTTTCTAATTTAATTGTATCTCCGTCAATTACCTCAATTACAAGAGCTGTTTGTCTTTGAATTGAAGTTAGGTTGTAATAAAAAATTCCAGAAGAGATGATTAAAAAAATTATTAAATAAACTTTAAGTTTCATAAAAAAATCACACGACTGAACTTTAAAAATTTAATAGAGCTCAAAATTAGTCGATCATTTCAATTTTAATGTTGACTGTTCTTGGAATAGAAATTCTCATGATATTGTGAAGCACTTTTTCATTTGACGGCATGTCAATAATTCTCTTGTGAATCCTCATCTCAAATTTGTCAAAAGTAGAGGTACCGTCACCGCACGGGCTTTTTCTTGTTGTAATTTTCAATTTTTTTGTTGGCAAAGGAATTGGACCTCTAATCACTATCCCAGAATTGGCAGCAATATTTTTTATGTTTTCAACTACTTCATTTAATTTTTCGATATCTATGCTTTGGAGTTTTATTCTAACTTTGCTCATAGAGAAGAAACTTAAAATAGCTTTTTAAAGTTTTCTCGTCAATTTCTGATTTGGGAATT
>CAYNLR010000030.1:0-2413 GCA_964398135.1 Candidatus Woesearchaeota archaeon | reverse complement strand
TTTTTCAAATCCCCTTTCTTTTTTAAATTGTTCTTCTAATTTTTCTTCCAATCCTTGCTTGCATACCTTGTTTGCATTGCCGCCATCCCATATCATGTCTATTAATTTGGTTTTAAGTTTAAAAGTTTATATACTAAAATTTTTATATTATAATATCATGAAAATCTGTATCCAAAAAGCCCGCATCGCACAATGGTAGTGCACAAGCCTGGAGAGCTTGGCCCTTTTTGGGCGTCGAGGTTCGATTCCTCGTGCGGGCGTTCATTCTTAGTTCTTTTTGAAAGCCCGGAAAAATTATGGAGAAAAATAACTTGGCAGAAGTAGTTTTGGTTGACATGCGTGATTTGATAAAAGGAGCGTTCAATTATTGAGTTGTGCGGTTTGGTAGGAAAAATTTAAAATTCAACTCCCAATGCACTTATCTAAATCTTCCTTCTTCAAAATCCAAAATCTAAAGTCTCCTTGCAAAAGTTCTCGCGCATAACCTTTCAAAACAGAAACAGTTATCACTTCTTTTTTCCCTTTTTTTATTAATTGCATCACCGGAGCAAAATCCGAATCCCCTGTTATTAAAACACAAGCATCACATTCGTTTTCCATCAGAGATTTGTTAATCATATCAGCCGATATCATCACATCAATTCCTTTCTCTATTCTAATAATCCTGCCGTTTTCTTTAATTTTTTTCAATTTTCTTGTTTTAACAATTATGCCCTGTTTTTTTAATTTTGCTAAGAACATCATATGCTTATAATAAATTTCCTCTCCTAAGCCAATATCAGGAGTTGAGTTATAATATCTTATCTCTTTTAAATCCAAATCAAATCGTTCTGCAATCATCTCGGCTAATTTTTTGAAATTAATAAGACGCGGTTTTTTCACAACGGATTTTACATTATGATACCAATTGTTTCCGTCAATGAAAACTATCGCTCTCTTTTTCTTTTGCTTAGTTGTCATTAAATCCTCCAGAATGAAAGGACTCCTGGCATTCCCGCGAAGGTCATACCAGGGATTTGATAATTATTATAATTTAAACTATTATTTAAAGGTTTTGGTTTTATGAATTGCGAAGCGTAAAATGTTGATTAAATAATAATTGGCTTGTTTTATCTTAACCTTGCATGCCCGAATTGAATGATTAAATCAAAATTTTCTTTTACCGGCGGGATATCGCACGCTCCGAAGCACGAACCAAACCAGATTCTAAAATCAGCATTTGTCTTTTCTGTGAGATAATCTGTAATTGCGGTTGCTAAAGGCTTTAATCCGTCTGGAAATTGAAGTAAAATTTTTTTTAATTTTTCGGATTTGATTTTTTTTATTATTTTTTCAAGCTCAAGATTATATTTTTCTAAATCGGTTTTCATATAATCAATTACAATAAATATTATATATAGTTTTTTATTTGTGCATTTATGGACTATAAAGAAAGCGCGCAAAAAATTGTGAAAATATTTAAAGAAAATGGAATTAGTGCTGAGTTTATAGATTATGATTTTGAGACATGGGGAAAGACAATTTACGCGCGTTTTGAAATTTACTCAAACAGGAATTTAGAAGATTTAATTCGCGTGCTTTCTGAAAAATTTGATAGAGAAAGAGAAAACGCAGAAGTTCAGTTTGAGGAAATAAAACCAAAAGAAGGTTTTAAGTTCGGTTATAATGCAGTTATTGTGCCGGCAAGGCGTTTTTCAAAACTTCAATTAGCCGAACCGACAGAAGAGCTTTTAAATCTTCTTCCTGAAGAAATTGAAAATTATTTTAAGCAGCACAAGTAATTAAAGATGCGAATGAGTTAAAATTCAAAACCAAAGAAGTGAGTGCCCACTTTTGTTAGTGGCTTAAATTTTTGTGATTAAGAAAGGCGATTTTGTTATATCTCGGAACTTTTCATTTTAAATTTTCAGCTGGTTTCTCGATGACTTTAAAGCCTGTGTATTTCCACAGCGCTTTCGGGATTTTTATAGTTCCGTCTTCTTGCAGATGATTCTCAACTAAACAAGTCATCATTCTTTCTGTTGCGATCGCTGTGTTATTGAGGGTATAGACGAATCTAAGATTTCCTTTATCCTGAAATCTTGTGTTGCTTCTCCTCGCCTGATAATCAAGACAATTTGAACACGAACCGAGTTCTCTATAACAACCCTGACTTGGGAACCATCCTTCTAAATCAACTGTTTTTGTAGAAACTTTGCTCATTTCTTGAGAGGCGAGAACAACAACCCTAAACGGAATTTCAAGTAATTTAAACATCTCAATAGAATTATTTAAAATCAAATCAAATTCTTTCCATGCATCTTCTGGCTTGCAAAAAATAAATTGTTCAACTTTCTCAAATTGGTGAACTCTGAAAATTCCTTTTGTGTCTTTTCCGTGAGCTCCTGCCTCTCTTCTAAAACAGCTGGAAAAA
>CAYNLR010000029.1:0-5964 GCA_964398135.1 Candidatus Woesearchaeota archaeon | reverse complement strand
GCAAAGCATCGTGTAGGGTAACATCTGAAGTTAAATCAAGATATAATCCAATATTCGGAGCAGAAAAATTGCCATCAACTAAAAGAACTTTTTTTCCGAAATCATTTGCCAGCGACGAGGCTGTTTCCAATGCAATAGATGTTTTACCAACACCTCCTTTTATCGAGACAAACGCCAAAATAATCCCCATTTTCAATTCCTTCTTTTACTTAACTATCCAAACAATCAAACCTAATGCTACCAATCCAATAATTATCCAAAACAAAATTTTCTTCAAAGATCTCTTCTTTCCTTCCTCTGCTTGATTTTCTGTATTTAAAGCTTGATTTGTTATACCAGAAGAAACTTGTTCTCCTGCATTACCCTGATTAGTTTGCATAGGTTCTACTTCTTGTTCCATTGTCACCTCTTATTATATATTCATAATAATCAGAGTTTTTAAAACTTTTTCAACTTATTCTTTGATGCGTTAAGGATTAGTAAAAAGTCAACAAAATTTTAAGGGAAAAATGTTTCAAAGAAAGTATGCTTCATACGGAAGATGGAGAGGAAGTTATGGTTGTTGGACCAGCCTCTATAATAACTCCGCAAATAAGTCAATTTGAACACGACATTATCAAATATAAAATGTTAAAGAATAACACTGTTGCTATACTCGCTAGAAACACGTTATCCTTCACTAAATGTATAGGTGAGATGTATAGAAGACATAAATATAAATTTAGATGATAAGACTTCAATTCATGAATAGCAACATCAAAAAAGTTTTTAATGCTTCGCGCTTTTTGATAAAATCATAGTAAATTTTTAAACCTTGCATAAAGCAGAAGACTTTCTAAACTGCCATGAAATTTTGAAATTCAGAGTTAAAATAGCCAAATAAAATAGAAACTCATGGGAGAGTAGAATGTTAAGAAGATCGCGAAATCTAAAATTGCTTGACTCTTGTTTCTACTAATTTTCCGAACTTAAACAAACTTTCACCTCCAATAACTTCTCTTATAACATTTTTTAAATCTTTAATCTTAACTCTAACTTGTTTTGTTGTGTCTCTATCGCGGATTGTCACTGATTTGTCTTTTAATGTCTGATTATCTACAGCGATTGCCATAGGAGTTCCGATTTCGTCATTTCGTGAATACCTCCTTCCGATACTGCCAGAGCTATCGTAAATAACATTCCATTCTTTCTTTAGCTCGTCATAAATTTCTCTTGCAATTTTTACAAGTTTCTCGTCATTTTTTACCAACGGCAAAACTGCGGCTTTGACAGGAGAAAGCTTTGGATTCAGTTTTAAAACAATATTCTGTCTTTTTTCGTCATATTCATAAGCATCAAACATAAAAACAAGAAACGCTCTTTCAACTCCTAATGACGGCTCAGCTACAACTTCGGGCAAAATTTTTTTCTTTCCCTCTTCATCAAAAATTTTTAAATCTTTTTTTGAAAATTTCTCATGCTGACTTAAATCATAACATCCTCTGTCAGCTATTCCTTCTAACTCTTTCCATCCAAATGGAAAGTGATACTCTATATCCCAAGTGTCAGTAGCATAATGGGATTTCTCGTCGCTAAGATGCTGCCTCACTCTTAATTTATTCTCATCAACGCCTAAATCCAAAAACCATTTCACCTCTGTAGCAAGCCAATAAGCATGCCAACTCAACTTAATAATCCCTTTTTTTAATGCATCTTTAATTTTCATTCTTTTAAATCCCTCTCCTTTCTCTTGCATTTCTGCAGAATAAATATTTAATTCAAAGTCTTCAAATTCTTTAATCCACTTGCACTCGTTCTTTTTTGCAGGGTCAACAAAATATTCAATTTCCATTTGTTCAAACTCTCGTGAACGGAATAAAAAATTCCTCGGAGCGATTTCGTTTCTAAATGCTTTACCGATCTGCGCAATTCCGAAAGGAAGTTTCAGACGGGCATTTTCTTGAACAAATTTAAAATTGGAGAAAATCATTTGAGCTGTCTCTGGCCTTAAATAAGCTTTAATAGAAGAATCTTCGATTGGCCCAACCTGAGTCACAAAAATTGGGTTAAATTCTTTTTTAACTTCGTACTCACCGCCACATTTTTCACACCTCGCTTTTCCTAATTCATGTTTATTAATTTTTGCTTCTGTTCCGCACTTTTTACAAACAACAGCAATATCAATGAAATTATCAAGATGGCCAGATGCCTCCCAGATTTTTGGATTGCTTATTATTGCACCGTCGATCCCAACGATATCTTCTCTTTGATGAACATGAAAATCCCACCACACTTTTTTAATATTGTTTTTTAACTCAACTCCTAAAGGCCCAAAATCCCAAAATCCTGCTAATCCTCCATACAACTCACCCGACGGATAAACAAATCCTTTCCGACGACAAAACTTAGCCATTTCTTCTATTGATATTTCATTAGATTTTTGCTTATCCTTATCCGAATTAACTTTTTCCATCTTAGCTTTTTCCATTTCTGATTTTATTTCTTTAAATCTCTTTTCTGCTTCTTCTTTTGTCTTACCTAAATAAGCAATTGTTTTTGCCACAACTCTGCCGTTCTCCCTTTTACTCTCCCGAAGATAAAAATAATTTTTCCCATTAATTACTTTTTTAACAATAAACATAAGTTACCCACTACACCAAAGTTTATAAATCTTTTGTTAGGCACTACACTCTGAAAAATAAAGAAATTACCCACTACACAAATATTCCAAAACTTTAAATACGAATTAAACAAAATAATATAAGCCCTCGTAGCTCAGCTGGATAGAGCACTAGCCTTCTAAGCTAGGTGTCGCAGGTTCAAATCCTGTCGAGGGCGTCTGAAAATTTTGTTTATGAGCATCGTGGATTTGAAAGGCCTGTAAAATAATTCTTTAAATAAAAATCTAAAAAATAGAGCAGAATCAGCTGGTTTGATTCTTGATGATTATCAAAGCAAGTAAGTAGAGAGTTTGTCAAAAAATTTTAGTTATTAATTGTTGTGATATTGCCAAATTATTTTTCTTTTCATATGAGATTAGCGAGAATTGAGAAAGGGGTATGAAAGGGGAGTAATTTGATAAAAAATCTTTAAAAACATTTTTTTCTTCTAAAAGATGTGCAGGCGTAGCCAAGTGGTAAGGCAGGAGGTTGCAGCCCTCCGATCCCAGGTTCGAATCCTGGCGTCTGCTTTTAATCTTTTTCTAATTAAGTCAAATTTCTTGAATTAAGCAAAGCATGCAAAACAAGAATTTGGAAGGCAGCACAACTTAATCTTAAGCTTATATCGACGACAAAACACGAAGAATTTGATGGTAAGTAAAAATTAAAATAAAAAATTTTTAATAACTTCTAAACCAAACTGTTTAATGTTTTTATATTTTGGATTCTTTTCGTAATCGTCTCTTAATTGCTCAAAGAACAATTTTGTTTTTCCGAATTTTAAAAATTCCGACTTTTTTTTATTTATTTCTTTTCTTTTCGTAGCAATTCTATATTCAATTGCCCTCGTAAAACTTTCGTTTATAACATTACTAAACTCTCCATACAACCAATGCCCTTTATATTTTTTATCAAGTCTCCTACTTATTTTAGAATTGGGTGGTAAAAGATTAAGAAGATGGAGGGTTTCGTGTAAAATTAAATACACAAAGTATTTTTTCTTAATATCGCTTTTTTTATACGCTCTAAAACAGATATAAAGATTTTTCTTAAATGAAAGAGAGGAACCTCCCGCGCCATAAGGAATTGGAATAGCAACAATTTGATTTGGAATGAATTTTACTTTAGTATATTTTTCAGCTTTATTCAATAATTTTTTTATTTCTGGTTTTATCTGTTCTAAGTTTTCCTTAAAACTCTCAACTCTTTTGATTAATTTAGAGTAATTTTTGTCTATTTCTTCATATTTTCCTAAGATATGATTCAGCTTCTCGCTTTCTCTTTTATTCAATCCTTTACTAAAAAGAAGATAAGCTAACGGGCTGTAATAACCCGTCTCTTCATTAAGAAATCTTTTAAATTCTTGTAAAGTTTTTTTGCTAATCTTCGGAGGCGTCGGAAGTTTATGTTTATTAAGATAATTTTTAGTATGTAGATGTAAAAGCAAGGCAAAATATTTGATAAGCTCTTTTTTAGGACGATAATCAAAGACAATTTTCATTATTATTAAATGGAAACTATATTATTAAGTGTTTTGTTTATATGAAATCAGCTGTCAATAAGAAATTAATTACTACTAATTTTCACATTCATAATTTCTACATGTAATTTTTCAAATTTAAAGTCAACCCTAAAAATTTTTCTGCAAAATTAAGCATCTGCTTTGCACTAATAACCGCGAGAATACAACCCAACCAACTCTGCACTCTCAATCACATGTCCTTCCATTGCTTTTTCAACCTCGTCTTTTGTAGCTCCTTCTTGTAAATCTAATTCGCAATCCAAAGCATAAGCTTTAAAAAAATACCTGTGGGTTCCTGATGGTGGACAAGGGCCGCCGTAATCTAATTTTTGGAAATCGTTAATTCCTCCCACCCCAATTTTCTCGCCCTCCCCAATTTTTAATATATTTCCAGAAACAGGGATATTAAAAACAACCCAATGAACCCATGTTTTTGTAGGTGCGTCAGGATCATCAACAATCAAACAAATTGTTTTTGCGTTTTCAGGAATCTCAGAAATTACCAGTGGAGGAGAAACATCTTCGCCATCGCAAGTATATTTTGACGGCATCCTCTGATTATTTTCAAAAGCCAAGGATTCAATCTTCATATGATAAAAAAGGAAGCAAAATATAAAAATTTAACTGTGCCGATTTAGAGTTAAATTTCATGATATATAAAAATCTGTTATTTCTTTTAGATAGTGACAAAAAGAAAGTTTTATAAACCGTTATGTCTAATTAAGAGAATGGATTATAAAGGATTGAAAGGCATTATGAAAGCAGGTTTAGTTGGTTTAGCTTTTATTGTAAGTTTTGAGACAAGTGCTGCAATTAATAAGAGTCATTATGAAAAAATTCCGGATCCTTATATTTTTGGATTGCCATTAGCTATTTACGGAGTTGTGAGAAAAACTCAGAAACTGAATTACAGGCTGAAAAAGAGTGAATAATCTCTTAGCAAGAATTAAATAATTTACTCGTAATCGCTCATTTTACTTGAATCAATTTCAGAAGAGTGAGATTTGTTAGATGATATTACGTCATCAATTCTTAAAATCATAATTGCGACTTCTGCAGCTGCAGAAATTGCTTGGCTCTTCACCTTTAATGGTTCAATTATTCCTTGCGCTAATGTGTCTTCAATTTTTTCTGAAAATAAATTTAATCCGTGATTTTTATTACCCGCATCATGGCTAACTTTTAGTTCTGTTAAAATATTTAGCGGATCTAAACCAGCATTTTCTGCAAGAGTTATTGGAATGTATTCAAGTGCAGATGCGAATTCTTCTACTGCAAGCTGTTCTCTACCTTTTAATGTCTGTGCATACTCCTTTAATCTTTTCGCAAGCTCAATCTCAACCGCCCCTCCGCCAGCCACAACTTTTGAGTCTTTTATTACTGTTGCAACATCGCCAAGTCCGTCTTTTATCGCTCTCTCGATTTCATCAACAACATGTTCTGTACCGCCACGAATAAGGATTGTTAATGCTCTTGGATTTTTGCATCCTGTAATGTATGTCTTTGCTTCATCGCCTTCTTTTTTCTCTTCAACTAAAGAAGCAAAACCGAGATCATTTTCTGTGAGTTCGTTTAAATTTGAAACAATCTTTCCGCCAGTAGCTTTAGCTATTTTTTGCATATCTGACTTTGCCACTCTCCTTATAGCATAGATTCCTGCTTTAGCAAGGTAAAATTGTGCAACATCATCGATTCCTTTTTGACAAATAACAACATTTGCCTGAGCATTTTTGATTTTTTCAACCATTGAACGCAAAATTTCCTCCTCTTGATTTAAGAAGCTCTGAAGTTGGTCTGGAGTAG
>CAYNLR010000028.1:0-5998 GCA_964398135.1 Candidatus Woesearchaeota archaeon | reverse complement strand
TTAATGAAATATATTAAGGCGGGAAAAAGTTCAGAAAAAGTTGTGATTAGTTTCTCTGATGATTATCCTCTACCTCTTTATTTTCCTGGCGAAAAAATGGGAATTGGATTTGTTCTGGCGCCAAGAGTTGAGAATGATTAAATCTGATTAGTGTAGATTTGCCCTCTTCTTGTTTGCCATTAACAATTTTTAGCAACTGATTTAAAAATAGCCAAAAGAAATTTACAATGGATAAATTTTCTTGATAATTATGTTTAAGAACCAATATCTAACAAATTTTCTCTTGAGTTTAAAATAGTCTTAATCTATTACAACAAAATTCAATAACACTAAAAATACCAAACATTTATATATTCCTATTTATTTACATAGGTATATAATTATGAAATTAACTATGAAATCTCGCAATGAAAAAATTTTGGATATTATAAAAAAAGAGAAGGTTGTGACGACCTCTGAAATTGCGAAAAAATTAAATGTGAGCTGGAATACCGCAAATAAATATCTCCTTGAATTAATTATTAACAACAAGATTGTTAGAATAAAAAAAGAGGGGGTGAGTTTATGGATGTTAAAATAAAAATACTCTTAACTAAAAGAATTTTTTCAAATTCAAAACTTTCGCAAGTTACAATTTTTATAATCTTAGCAATTTTGATTGTCATCGGAATTATAGCTTTTTTTGTTTTAAGAAGCGGTTTTTTAAAAGAAGAATATCCAAAATCAAATCCTCAAAGATTTATTGAAAAGTGTGTTGCTGACGCTGTGGAGCCGTCTGTTCGGGCGGTTATGGCGGGTGGAGGGAGAATTGAACCAAGTTTCTTTAAAATGTATCGGGGAGAAAAATACAACTATCTTTGTTATCAAAAAAATTATTATTTAACTTGTGTTAACCAATATCCGCAATTAAAGAAAATTATTGAAGAAGAGATTAAACAAGATTGCGAAAAAAGAATTGAAAAATGCTTTAATGATTTAAGAATAGATTTAGAAAATAAAGGATTTATGATTTCTGAAAGCGACTTAAATTATTCAATCGAACTTGTTCCGCAAAAAGTTTTAATTAAGATTAACAAAAAAATGGATATTTCAAAAGGAGACAAAAAACAATCTTTTAAGAAATTTAATGTTGCAATTTTATCGCCGTTGTATGAATTAAGTAATGTGGCGAGAGAAATTGTAAATCATGAGTCTCAATATTGTAATTTCGAGTATAATGGTTTTATGTTATTTTATCCTCAATATGATATTAAAAGGATTAGTTATGATGAAAGTCGTCTTTATAGAATTATTGACAGACGCTCTGGTGCTGAATTTAAATTTGCTGTGAGGAGTTGTGCCTTGCCTCCAGGATTATGATGGAAAAAATATTTAACAGAAAAGCTGCGGTAAGTTATTTCGAGATAATCATAATTCTACTCTCTGTATTTTCTTTTTCATACATAATTTTTCATTTAACAGAAGCCAGTGCTCAAAATTTAAGTTTTAATTGTTGCGAGAAAACTAAAGAAGGAGGAATTTGCCAGAATGTTTTAAGCGAGGATGAGTGCGAGTATGGTTTCCATCCACATACAAAATGTGAAGCGACTTCTGTTTGTAGATTGGGTTGTTGCATTGACGATATTGAAGGAACTTATGATAAAAATGTTCCAAAGGCACTTTGCAAAGGGAGATGGGAGGATGACAAAAATTGTAATGTTCCGGGAGCTCAAAAAGGATGTTGTGTTTTGGGAGATAGTGTTGCTTATGTTACAGATGCAAGATGCTCGCGTTTGAGTGAGTTGAGAGGGTTAAATAAAGATTACAGGAGGGGTTTAAATGAGGCAGAATGCATTGCTTTGTCAATGACTCAAGAAAAAGGCGCATGCGTCTTGCCTGGAGGCAACTGTAAATTCACAACAGCTCAAGAATGTATTTCTTTAACCGGCTCTAGTTCAAATTTCTATGCAAATTATTTATGCACTGCTCCGCAATTAAACACAATTTGCAATAGAACAGATAAAACAACATGTGTTGAAGGGAAAGATGGAGTGTATTTTTTAGACAGCTGTGGCAATCCTGCAAATATTTATGATGCTTCAAAAATAAATGATGATGAATACTGGGAAAAAGTTGTGCCGCTTAATGAATCGTGTAATCCGTTATCTGGAAATGCAAATTCAAAATCATGCGGGAATTGCAACAGATTCTTAGGCGGAATTTGCGCATCCGCTCTTGAAAACAATTTCAAACCAATCTATGGAGATTTCTACTGCAAGCCAACATTCTGTGAATTTAAAGGAAAAATTTACAAGAATGGAGAAAGCTGGTGTGTTTACGACGGAAAAATTGGTGATGGAGATGATGTTGTTGGTTCGCGTCACTGGAAATATGTTTGCAATCAGGGGGAAATTCAGGTTGAGCCGTGTGCTGATTATAGAAATGAAATCTGCGTTCAATCAGAAACAAATCTTAGCAATGGTGAAAAATTTAGAAATGCTGCATGCAGAGTTAATAATTGGAGAGAGTGTATTGACGCTAATTCTGATCGAAAGAAAATAGATGAATGTGATAAAAAATTAGATTGTATTGTTCAATCCGTAAATGTTGATGATGGTTTTAAATTTAATTTATGCGTCCCTAAATATCCTGAAGGTTTTGGATTTGAAGAAGAGCAACAAGAAATCGCAAGTAAAATTTGTGGAATAGCGACGCAATCTTGCAAGGTTATTTATGTTAAGAAATTGTTTGGAGGATGTAAGTGTGTTGCAAATTGTAATTGTGAAAAAGCAATCTTTACTCAACAAATGAATGAGGCGTGCAGAAAATTAGGTGATTGCGGTGGTTATGTAAATATCGAAGGAGTTTACACTGATGCAGGATATAGTGTTAAGAACGCTCCAAAATTGTCAAGAAGCTTTATTAATAAATATATTAAAAATGCTGTACCTGTCCCGGGTTTGTTTGCAGAGGTTGGAGATGTTGAAAAATATCTAAAAGCTGCTGGATTAATTGGAGTTCCTCAAAATTTAGGAAACCTTACTTATAATCAAGGAATTGGCAAATCGGTTGCAGCAATTGGCGGAGGGATGCTTGGAGTTGGGTTTGGAATAGCTCTTGCTTTTGCAAAGTTTAATATCAAAGAAGTTATAACAACTCTAAGCTCTGCTGAGATTAGTAGTTCATTACCTAGTTTTGCAGCTTTTGGATATGCAGCAATGTCTTTGGGTATAGCCGTAGGAATTACTGGCTTAGCTTCAGCTTTATTAGGAATTAAAGACCCTTCTGCAACACTTGTTGCTGTTGTTGCTTCTGTCGCTACAACTCTTGTTTCCATGACTGTCTTTCAGACATCATTTTTAGTTAGTGGGATTGCCGGAGCAATAGTGGGATTAATTATTTTATTAATTTTCAGATTAATGGGGATTGGAAAGGTATGCAAGAAGGTTATTGTAACTTATACATGTAAACCATGGCAGCCTCCTGTCGGAGGAAATGATTGCGAAAAATGTAACAATGATCCATTAAAACCTTGTTCTGAATATCGCTGTAGAAGTTTAGGAACAGCGTGCAAACTCATAAACAAAGGTAAAGCTGATGAGATGTGTGTTGAGGATAATCCGAATGATGTTACTCCGCCGACAATTAAGCCACGCTTTGGAACTATAAGCAATGATTCTCAATACACAGATATCACAGATAATGGATTTAGAATTACAAATTTGCAGGGCGGTTGTTTAGAAGCATATAAGCCTTTGTTATTCGGAATTACAACTAATGAGCCGGCATATTGTAAATTTGATTTAACACCAAAAGATTTCGAGGAAATGCAATTTGATTTTGGCAGCAGCTCATATGTATATAACCACACAACAGTTTTCTCATTACCTGATCCAAGTCACGGACAGAGCATGGGCTATAATTGGAGTGGAGATTTAACTCTTTATATTAAATGCAGAGACACTCACGGCAATGAAATTTCTAATTTTTATACAATTAGCATGTGCGTAAATCAAGGACCAGACACAACACCTCCACTAATAAAAGCAACAGATCCAGAAAACAACGCGCTTCTTGCTTATAATTTAACCTCTAAAAGAGTAAAAATTTGGACAAATGAGCCAGCAGAGTGTAGATGGAGTTTTGATGACAAAGATTACGATAGTATGGAAAATGAATTTACATGCAAAAATGATGCAGAAGACATAAGCATTTTCGGATACGAATGTAGTGCTGAATTGCCAATTGGCGACGAAAATAAATTCTATTTCAGGTGTAAAGACCAGCCATGGCTTAATGATAGCTCAGAAAGAAATGCGAATCAAGAAAGTTTTGTTTATGTGCTAAGGAAAGTGGAAAATCCTTTACAAATTGATTGGATTGAACCGAGCAGTGATTTTGAGGTTTCGTCTGTTCCAGCAACAGTTGTTTTAAAAGTTCATACATCTGGCGGAGGTGATTATCCAAGATGTTCTTATTCATTCACAGGATATGATAATATGATTTTGTTCTTTAATACTTATTCTGAACTCCATGAGCAAGAGTTTAATCTTGTTTCTGGGGAATATGAAATTTATATTGAGTGCAGTGATGAAGTTGGAGATGTTGTTAGAGATGTCGTTAATTTCCGGGTTATACATGATTCTGCTTCCCCACAAATTGCAAGAATATGGCGCGAAGGGAAGATTTTAAAGATTATAACAGACGAAGATTCAGAGTGCAGTTATTCATGCGAATCTTGTAATTTTGATTTTGATTCTGGAATTAAAATTGGTAAAGGAAAAGAACACTCAATTTCAATAATAAAGGGAAAAACATATTATATTAAGTGTAAAGATGAATTTGGAAATATACCATCATTCTGCTCGGCTATTGTTAAGCCAACATAAATTTATAAATATCAAATTTTTATAGAAAATATGGAAGAGAAAAGAGGCTTAATGTTTTCTTTAAATAAAGAGAAATTGTTTAAGACAAATCGTTCGCAGGTTACAATTTTTATAATTATCGCGATTGTTATAATTTCTGCAATTCTTATTTTCTTTTTGTGGATTAAGCCAACTTACTTTGCTCAAAAAGGTGAACTAAATTTTGAAGAATGTGTTGCTGATGCTGTTGAGGGAGAAATTAACAATTTAGGAGTTAGTGGTGGTTTTGCTGATCCAGAGTTTTATTATTTGTATGAGGATGATAAAATTGGATATTTGTGTTACACTAATTTATATTATAAACCGTGTGCTGTTTTAAAGCCGTTTTTGAAAAATCATTTTGAAGAGCAATTAGAAAAAGTAGCGAAGGAAAAAATTAATAAGTGTTATGAGAATTCTGTTGCCGAATTAAAAGCAAAAGGTTATGATGTTGTTTCAGGCAAGGTTAATTCTAAAATTGAACTTAAACCAAAACAGGTTATAGTTTCAGTTGAAGCACCAATTTCTGTTTCAAAACAAACAACAAAAAAATTCAGAACTTTTAAAATAAAAATTAACTCGCCTATTTATGATATGTTAATGATTGCAACATCTATACTTCAATATGAAACAAAATATGGAGATAGTGATGTAACTTCACTAATGACTCTCTATCCTGATTTTATTATCGAGAAGATTAAAAGAGGCGACGGCACAACCATTTACATTATTAAAAATAAAGAATCAAAAACCAAATTCCAATTCGCTTCTCGAAGTTTTGTCTGGCCTCCTGGTTATGGATATGGAATGGTTTAAAATGAAGCAAACACAACAAATTAAACATAAGAAATTTTTGTTAGTTGCAAGTTTTGCATGGCCAGTTTTATTTTTTTATGCATCTCAAAATTTGATTGAAAGTGCTCATACATTTAGTTATTCTGAGATAAACAGAAAATTAAAAAACAAAAATGAATTTATTTAAAAGATGAGGTTTAAACAATCAATTGCCGGAATGCAAATAGTTTTGCTTTTAGTCGCAACTTTTGCGTTTTCATTTATAATTAACTCGTCAACCGCTAAAGCATCAAGTTTATCTTCTCCGTCTGTATGTT
>CAYNLR010000027.1:0-6094 GCA_964398135.1 Candidatus Woesearchaeota archaeon | reverse complement strand
GCTATAGTTTAATTTTACCTCTAAATTTTTTTGCCATTTTTTGCAACATTCTTTTGTCAATTTCTCCAGCCGCTATTTTATTTTGCATTCCCATCATTTCTTTTAGCATTTTATACTGCTTAAGAAGTTCTCTAATCTCGCTTGTTGTTGTTCCACTTCCTTTCGCAATTCGCGATATTCTTGAAGTTTGTTTTTCTAAAATTTCTGGATTTTCTATTTCTTCTTCAGTCATTGAGCTTATCGCATATTTCCAGTGCTTCATTTTTTCCTCTTGTTTTTTGAGTTGTTCTTTGGGAATTTTATTTATTGCCCCGCCAATCCCGGGTAGCATACTGATAAGCTTATCTATGCTTCCCATTTTATGCATTGATTCAAGTTGAGATGCTAAATCGCGGAGAGTAAATTTTCCTTCTTTCAATCTTTCTTCAATTCTTTTTTGTTGTTTTTCTGATGTTGCTAATCTTACTTTTTCAAGTAGTGCGTTTAGGTCGCCCATTCCCAAAAGTCGCGAGATAAACGATTTTGGATTAAAAGTTTCTATTTCGTGAATTTTTTCTCCAACTCCGATGAAGAAAACAGGAGCATTTGTCTCTGCACAAGCAGTTAACGCTCCGCCTGCCTTTGCTGTTCCGTCCATTCTTGTTATAATAACACCATCAATATTCAATGCTTTTTGAAACTCGCTTGCTTGTGTTTTTGCTGCTTGCCCTATATCAGCCGGGATTACTAAAATCGTATAATCTGGTTTTATTTCTTTTGCTATTGATTTTATCTCTTTTATCAGTTCTTTATTCAATGCATCTCTTCCAGCAGTATCAACTAAAATTAGGTCATATTTTTCCAAATCTTTTTTATAATTTTTAATTATCTTTATAGGGTCTTTCTCTTTTTTGTCTATAAAAACCGGAAGTTTTGCTTTTTTTGCTATTTGTTCTAATTGGTCCATTGCAGCAGGTCTTTGCGTGTCCAATCCAAGCAATGCAACTTTTCTTCCTCGTTTTGCGTAATAAAAACCAACTTTTCCAATAGTTGTTGTTTTTCCGCAGCCATATAAACCCAAAAAAAGAATTTTTGTTTTCTTGCCGAGCTTAAGCTGTTTTCCTTGTCCGACGATAAGTTCAAGTTGGTCATGGATTAATTTTATTAATTGTTCTTTCTTGTCTATACCTTTTATGTTCCCATCTAAAGCAAGTTTTCTTATTTTTTGAGAGAGTTGAAAAACAAGTTCAACATTTACATCTGCTTCAATTAATGCTCGCTGAATATCTCTTATAACTTCATCTATAAGTTTTTTATCTATGAAAATTGCATTCGAAATTTTTGTAACCCCTTTCCTTAATATATCCCCAAGTTTTTCTAATACCATATTCTTAATTAGAATTAAGGGTTTTTAGTATTATCTATACTCGTCTGACTGAAAATTGGCCTGAATAAAATTTTAGAAATTTAAAAATTAGGAATAAAGCAAGTTGATAAAGTTATGAAATTTTGATAAGGAAAGTTTTTAGCTTGGGATGTTTTATGAATTATAATGAAAAATTTTGTTTAAATTGGCTTTTGCGAGACCCAGGTTGGCAAAATGACCCTGTTTTACATAAAATTTTCCATTTCTAATCTTATATGCAAAAATATCCTTACCTATTAATATATAGATGAACTTATTTATAAATGTTTCCATAGTTGAATGTATATATTCCTGAATAGGTAAATTTATAAATAGATTAACCAATACAATATTGGTGTGGTGATAAAATGGTTGAAACAAGACATAGCAAAATAAGAAAAAAGGCTTTGGAAATATTAGAAAACAATCCCAACGGTGTTAGATATTCTGAAATAGTAAGACAAATTAGTGAAGCATTTCCAGAGATACCAATAAATACGGTTCATGGCGGTGTTTGGGATTTAGATAAAAGATTTTCAGATAAAGTATACAAACCAGCAAGAGGTATTTTTAGATTAACTAAATTTAAAGATTTGGAGATAGAAGAAGAAGCTAAAGAACCATTAAAAATAAAAGAAGAAGATTTTTATCAACCATTTGCTGATTGGTTAATAAATGAAACAGAAGAGGCTACAAAAGCAATTCCTCTTGGAGGAAATAGATTCAAAGATAGATGGGGTACCCCAGATGTTGTTGGTGTTAGAGAATCAAAGAAAAGTGACATCATAAAATTACCAACAGAAATTATTTCTGTAGAAATCAAGTCAGACGTTTCTAATTTAATAACCGCATTTGGTCAGGCATGTTCTTACAGGTTATTTTCGCATAAAGTTTATTTAGTAATACCAAAACAAAGTCCAGAAACAGATATTTCTAGACTAGATTCGCTTTGTTTAATTTTTGGAATAGGTCTTGTTTTATTTGACGCTAACGATTCAAAAGATCCAAAATTTGAAATTAGAGTTAGACCTCTTAAGCACGAACCAGATATATTTTACACAAATAAGTATCTAAAATTAATTGAAAGAGATTTATTCGGGCGATAAAAATGAATGATGAAATATCCAAGGTGTTGTTGAAGGTTATCAACAATTCTGAAGAACCACTTGAAACAAAGGAAGTGGAAGAACTAGTTGGGAGGACTCTAAAAGGGGTTACGAGGACGAAATTGTTTTACAGATTAACAATGTTGAGAGCAGAGGGTTTAATTAAAGGAAAATTTGTTGGCCCAGGGAAAGGAGTATGGATTTGGTGGAAAAACAATTTAATTAAAGGGTAGATAAAATGGTAATAGGACAGATGAAAATACTAAAATTTATTGAAGATAGTCCAAATATCACAGATGTTCTTGATAAGATTAACTGGGATTTTAAAAATGCAAATAACACAATATCTCTTACACAAATTTCATTCTTACCCCGCAAGGTTTATCATGCGGATGACTTTTAATTAAAAACAGCGAGGATGATTAAATGACATATGAACTTTCGCCAGCAACAATAAATTTGATGTTAGAATGTAAAAGATGCTTTTGGCTTCAATTAGTAAAAAAAATAAAAAGACCTTCTATGCATTTCCCGTCATTGCCTTCAGGGATGGACAGGATTCTTAAAAAACATTTTGATAAGTTTATGGAAAAAGGAGAGCTTCCTCCGGAGATTAGAGAATACGGATTAAGAAATGGTTACAAATTGTTTGACGATAAAGTAAAGCTTGAAGCTTGGAGAGATATTCAGAAGGGGATTCGGTATAAGGATAAAGAATCAGGTGTTTTATTGAAGGGAGCAATTGACAATCTCTTAAAAAAAGGAAGAAAGCTTGTTGTTCTTGATTATAAAACAAGAGGATATCCTACAAAAGAAGACACGCATAAATATTATCAGGTTCAGATGGATATCTATAATTTTTTATTAAGAAAAAATGGTTATGAGACAGAAAACTATGCATATTTATTGTTCTATTGTCCAAAAGAGATTACAGAAACCGGAGAGGTTATATTCGATACAGAATTAAGAAAAATACCGACCAACGCTGAGAGAGGGGAAAAAGTGTTTAAAAAAGCGATAGAAATTTTGAGCGGGCCGATGCCTGAGCCGTCGGAAAATTGCGAGTTTTGTAAATGGAGGAAGAATATAGCATTAAGAGTTTAATTGTCAATTATAATTGCGAGAAAAATAATGAAGTTTTGCTTGATTTATTTCTATCCAAAAATTTGTTTTATCAAATTTTCTTTTTTGAATTCTTTCAAGTCTTCATATTTTTGGCCTGTTCCGAGAAAGAGGATTGGCTTCTTTGTTACATACGAAACAGAAATTGCTGTTCCTCCTTTTTCATCGACATCTGCTTTACTGAGGATTATTCCTGATATGTCTATTGTTTCGTTAAATTTTTTCGCTTGTTCTATTGCATCATTTCCTGTAATGCTTTCCCCAACAAAAATTTTCATATCTGGTTTGTTTACTCTCACTATTTTTTCTATTTCTCTCATTAAGGAATCTTGATTTTGCATTCTTCCGGCGGTATCAATCAAGACAACATCAATATAATGTTTTTTTGCGTACTGAATTGCATCATAAGCAACAGAAGCAGGGTCTGCATTATATCCTTTTTTTATTAAATGGACTTTTAAATTATCAGCATGTTCTTGGATTTGTTCGATTGAAGCTGCACGAAAAGTATCAGCAGCAGCAAAACAAACAGAGAATTTTTCTTTTTTCAAAAGATAGGCAATTTTTGCGATAGTTGTGGTTTTTCCAGAGCCATTAATTCCGACAAAACAAATTACAAACGGCCTTTTTACTGATAGTGTTTTTCTTATTTCTTCTATAAAATCTGGCGGGTTTATTAGAACAGATTCGATTGCTTTTTTTAATTCTTCTTCAAGATTTATTTCAGACATGTTTTCTCCAATAAGTTTTTCAGCGAGCTTCTCTTTAATTTTTTCAACCACTTCATAAGCAACATTATTTTGCAAAAGAATTAATTCTAATTCCTCAAATAATTCATTAAATTTTTCTTCAGTTAGTTTTTTCTTGATTGGAAAGAAAGATTTTTGTTTAACCTGCAAGTTTTGCTTTTCACTTTTTTCTTTTTTTCTCTCTGTTTTTCTTTTTTTCTTTGCAGTTTCCTCTTTTTTAATTTTCCTTGTCCACGATTTTAGTTTTTCTTTTAGGAATTTGAACATGTATTTTTAAGTTCGTCTTTATTTATAAAGATTTATTACAATAATGCTTTTAAATTAGACGACTTTTTTGTTTAAATGATTACCTACAATGAACTTTACGAGGCGCTGAGAAAAGAGCGTTACAATGAGCAGTTACAAGTTTTGCCTAAAGATTTCATTAAACAAGTTGCAGAGTATTTTGAAGAGAAGAAAAAATTAAGCGAGAAAGAAGAGGATATTTTTTCAGATGTTGCGATTAAAAGCAAGAAAAAACTCGAGAATGCTATTGCAATTTTTAAAGAATTGATGACGCGCAGACGAAAAAAAATTTTAAACTTAGCGTTTGTCGCTTTTGAAACAGGAATTTCTAAAAAAGATTTTGAAAATCTTTTAGATTTTGAAAAAAAATTATTTGAGGAGATTGTTAAGAGTTTGGAGAGAGCTGATAAAAATTTAAATGAGGAGATGGCTGGCAAAAAACCTGAAAGAAAATATCAATTAGTAAGGTTTTTAGAAGATGTTGAGAAGTTTGTGGGGCTGGATGGGGAGGAAATTGGGCCGTTTAAAAAATCAGAAATTGCTAATTTAGAAAAAGAAATCGTGGATATTTTGAAGAAAGACAGGAGAGTTGAAGTTATCGACGAGTGATTATGTAAAATAAATTATCTTTGCCTTAACAAAATTAGCATCGAGCTTTCTTCAAGAGATTTGTTTAATTTTAATCTTCAATTTGTTTCAAGATTTTAAAATCTTTTTTTAAAATTCCTAACATATTTGCATTGTAAGTTGCGACAGCCGGATGATATAGAGGGATTATTTTTGTAGTGCCTGTTAGGGTTTGGACTTTGAAAATCTTTCCGTGAATTTTACTTATTCCCTGAATTTTTTCATTCAATCCAAATTTTTTCATGATAAAATTTGTGGAAAAATTACCTAAGCAACAAATTATCTCTGGTTTTATAATTTCTATTTGTTTATTTAAATAATAAGAGCAAGCTTTAATTTCTTCTTGCTTCGGATTTCTATTTTCAGGAGGTCTGCATTTTAGAATGTTTGTAATATAAATTTCGTTTCTTTTTAGATTAACCGAATTCAGAAGTTCGTCAAAAACCTTCCCAGCCTGGCCTACGAACGGCCTGCCTTGTTTGTCCTCGTTAAATCCAGGAGCTTCTCCTATAAAAATAATTTTGGCATTTAAACTTCCTTCTCCAACTACAGGATGTGTTCTTGTTTTCCATAAATCGCATTTTTTGCATTTTAGTATCTCTTGAATTAATTTAGAGTCTTTTCTCATTTTGTTTAGCAAACCTGTATAATGCACATTCCAATCTCATAAAAGTTTTTGTTTTTTTGTTGAATTTATCTAAATTTATGTTAAGGCTTTTAGCTGTTTTTGAAATAATCGGCAAAACTTTCACATCGCTTTTTGGCCAAACCACTCTCATTTCTCTTAAAAAAATGTTCGTTGTTATAGGGCCTATTCCTTT
>CAYNLR010000026.1:5632-6144 GCA_964398135.1 Candidatus Woesearchaeota archaeon | reverse complement strand
TGTTACAACCCTCCTTTCTTCAGACGGCTCGTATAAACTGCTCTCAATTAAATGAAATGCCTCAATAAACTCTAAACTATAATCCCTCCACCCCTCCAAATAATTATCCACGCTATCTTTTATAGTAGAAAACCTCCCAACCCCCACATCCCAGAAAATTTTCTTGAAATCCAAACTTAATGGTTCTTCTAAATGCTCTGCTGCAAATGCGATTGCTTTCTCAAAATTAGAAGTATGCTTCATATAAATCACAATATATAAAATAGCCGGAACCATTTGCGACGATGCTTTCAATCGCCACTGCATTGCTAACCTTTCAGGAGTTTTGTAAGCATAGTAAAATAAAAAGACAGAAAGCAAAAAGATTAAAAATAAAAACATAAATGAAAAAGCTCCTGTTAAAAACCAAATTCCTATGAGAAATAATGTTCCACCAAACAAAGTCAAAAAGAAAACAACAATAGAGAAAACCACAACCTCAGAAGCTGTTAAATTCAAATGAGCAATGTTGA
>CAYNLR010000026.1:0-5622 GCA_964398135.1 Candidatus Woesearchaeota archaeon | reverse complement strand
GATGGCTTTCTCAATTTTCTCCCTCTCTTTCTCTCCAACTTTCACATGAAAAATACTTCCTAATGACTTGCACCATTTTTCATAACGGCTAAAACTCGGTATCATTGATTTACGAAACTGTTCATATGATTTGCTAAATTTCTGAACAGCTTGTGAACTATCAAAACCTTTCATCTCTTTTTCAATTCTCGCTCTATATTTTTTGAGGATATCGTCAGCGCTTATTCTCATCCCTCATACACCTCTTTAATTTTTCAAAAACAGCCAAATTAACAAACTGCTTTTTATTCGCATATTTTAATTTATTCTTTTTCTTATTAATAAATTCTTCGACTTGCTTTAATAAATCAGAATCAATCTTCACAACTGCATCTGCCATAGTTACTATAAGTAACTAAAAGTTACTTTATAAATATTTTTATCTGAATCTTTAAACTTCTCAGAAACTTAACTTATTTTTTTACCAAAACCCAGCTTACAATTGCAGCAATAATCAGTAACAAAACAAAACCAAACCAATCACTATTACACCATTCCCAAACCTTCGCCCAATTAACCGCCCAATTAAAAACAAAAGAAGAGGAGATAATAAAAAAACCGATTAAAGCCCCAACCAACACCCACGCCACCCATGGCTTTGCAATTGCATCGAAATTTCCGTGAGTAAAAGAAACTAAAACAATCATTAAGAATATACAAATAAGAAAAACGACAAACCATGCAGAACTAAATTTAACAAAATCAACTAAAGATGTATTTACTATAAAAAAGATTGCAAATAAAAAACTAATAAATAAATGAACAGCCGGATTGTCTCCAAAAATTTTAATTTTTGCTAAAATCGCATAAACAAGGATAAATACGAATAGGAAACTAAAAACAGGCATAAAAAAATTCACTCCTGATAAGTCAACTGCCATTTTATCCCTCTAACTTTTTTCAGATTTTTTATCTTTGCTTCCACCAGACTTGCTAACAATGATTATCACAGCAATAACTCCTCCTAAAATTGCTAATGGCCAAAAATACTCTTCAAGCCAAAGCCCAAGGCTATATTTATCTCTCCAAGAATTCCAGTTTGCTATAGCCCAAATAACAACACCAATTCCGACAACCCACCCAATCCACTGCAAATTTTTTTCTTTACCGTGAAAAAAGAATCCTAATAAAATAATCAAAACAAGAAAAACAGCCAATCCAACTCCGAATTTAGGAAATAGTTCTGCAAAAAAAGTTGAAACATAATCATTCATCAAAGCAATCAAACTAACTGCAACAGAAATAATTGCCATAATCGCCTTATTATTCCCAAGAATTTCTGTTTTTTGCAAAATTGCAAACACCACAGCGAATATTAAAAGAAAAGGAATTACATAAGAGAACACGCCCATCTGAGCCCATGTATTTAAAATATCTGTAATGCTTGTCTGCCATACCATTTTGAAATAACTAACTTAATACTTTCTATTAATTATCATTTATATATCTTTTGATTTAACACAAACATCACATTAAATTAGTGCGTTGTTGAATTAAAGAAAGTTTTCTATAAAAAATTAATTTTTCTTTCTTGGTTAGCTTTTTATCACATCTTGCAGAATTAACATTTAGAACAAATAAAGATTTTTCTATTTAAAAAATTTGGATCAAAAATGGGGGTTGATCAAAATAGTATATTAAATGTATATTAAAAAATTCTGAAGTCAAAGACATATTAATTATTGACGTAAAAGAATTCCTTAATTTTAGTCTATATATTCAATCCTAATAAAACAATAGACGCTTTTTAGTTGTATGCAGCACCAATTTAAGACAGCACACAAAACAGAAAATTTAAATATTTCTAATTTATAAATAATAAAATGGGAAAAAGTTTGACAAAAATTTTAAAAACAACACTCGCAGGAAGTCTTATTACTATTTCATCTGGTTGTTATTATTCTTATCCAGGAGATTATGGATACCAAAATTCACAACAAACACAGGTTAGGCGTCAAGAAACAATTGAAAATAAAACCAGAAGCCAACCTCGGTGGGTAATTGAGGATCCGTGTACTAACCCGAAAATAATTTTAAGAGAAGCAGACCCAAGGTTCAGAAGACTCAGTAAAAGAAATTTTATTATATCGGGTTATGATTCGGTTAATGATAATGTTAATTACAATGATATTCGTTGGATTTTCTATGCAGGAGAAGAATTTGCTGTGACAGCTTATTTTCCAGAAAATTTACGCAATAGCAGACTAAATCTTGTTGTAATGTCTCCTAGTGATAGAGTAATAGGGAGGAGAAATTATGATCCTGCTACAGAAGCCCGAATTCTCAAGTTTGCAGTTTCAAATTGTATCAAGATAGGAGGAGAAGGAGTTTATAAATTTGCTTGGGGTTTTGATGGAAAACTGGCATGCATACAATATGTAAAGCTTTTGAAAAAAAGGCCATAATTTTCACTTAAAAATCAATCTTTATAATCTTGCTTGTGAACTATTCTCAAATTGATGTAGAGAGCCAGAAATAATCCTGCCTTCTCTGAACCAAGAACTTTACAGCATAGACCAAATTCTGTTCTTTTACAACATACCTTAATTAGATTTCAAAGAATTTCATTCTGATGATCCGCCTTTTTTTCCGGTTGAAACTGCCACAGCAAATGCCCCTCCGATTACGAGAATTAAAATAATTGTTGACCAAATCCCGCTGTTTCCAGAAAACCAATTCTTTAAACTCTCGCCTACACCGGTTACATAAATTACAAGTCCTAAAGTGAATAAGCACGCCAAAATTCCGAAAACAATTTTCATCCACTTAGGAACATTACTGCTTAAATCTCCGGCAACAAAACCATATAAAATTAAAAAAACCAAAATCACAGAAATAGCAACAGCAAGCCATGGCATCAACTCAACAACTATTTCTCTTGCACGAGGCACTCCAATTAAAATCAAAGCAATTGCCAAACTAACCAGAGCATCAATCTGTGCCTTCCCCTCGCCAAGAATCTTACTTTTTTGCAGAATAGCAAATATCACAACAAAAATTAACAAAAACGGCAAAATCACCTGAGTAAGGAGTGAACTATCAAATATCATCCATATTATTAAAAATGAGAAGTTTTTAAATTTTGCTCTCAAGCTAATCTTTTTCCAATACTTTTAACGCGTCTTTAAAATTATCTTTTCTCCTTCATAACTAATTCCTCTAACATATCCTTCTGAAAATACCACATCTCCAACCCGGTAAAATTTATTTTTTTTATCATGAATTTCCAACTTGCCACTACTTCCATCATCTAACTCAACTTCTTCTCCTACTAATTTTTCTAAATCCACCATTACTTATAAAAAATTTAATCGCTCTTTAAAATTTTCCTCTTCCAAACTACAACCAATTTATATTTTTAAATCTCTATTCAGATTTGTTCATTTTTCAAATAGAAATTAAAAATAGCAAATCAAACATTTTAAGCATTAACTCTTACTCTTCTTCCTCTATTAATTCTGCTTCTTCTAAATCAATCTCTTCTTCTGGCTGAACCGGGATTGCGTTTTTATTAATCAAAACTATGTCTCCAATAGCCTTAATAAATTGATGTGGAACAATTATCCCGCGAGCACCGCCAAGCAAAGTATTCATTCCAGCCTCTTTCGACACAACAATCCTCCACCCATCAATTTTATTATCAACTAAATTAACTTCCTCAACCATTCCAAAGAAATCTCCTGCATCACTATAAACTCTCTTTCCAATAACCTCACTTAATCTTTTTATTCGCAACATGAATCTACATAAAATTTTCTATTTAAATAGATTTCTATAATAAAGAACATACTTAATAATCAAATTGGTTATCCAAAAAACTAAAATCTTTCAACAATTTCAGCAATTTAACTCGATAAAAGCTCTTTTAATTTTCTCCGCTCTTCTGAACTTTAACTAAGAGAGTGCGGCATAACCAGCAGACTCAAAGCAAAGATACATTTATAAAAAAGCGTTTCTTTAAAAAAACGCAATGAATCTAAAAGAATTTTCCCAAGAAATCTCAATCATTATCCTTGCTGCAGTCATTCTCGGATTAAGTGTTTCATTCTTGAATTCTGAAATTTTACTCCCAGCAACAATCTCTTTTTTAGTAATTATCTCGCTAAACATTTTAGCCAAAAAATTATTAGCATATTATTTAGAAGCAGACATAAAACCAAAATTTTGGTGCATGTATCAATATTGGTTCACCAAGAGAAGTCATTTTAAAAAACCAATTCCAATGCTCTGGCTTCCTTTAGTTTTATCCCTCCTTTTTAGAGGAGCGCTCGGGCTTTTTGGATGGTTCGGAATTTTGGAATTTGATGTAAAACCAAAAATAGAAAGAGTCTCCCGTCGACACGGCTTATACAGATTTTCTCAGATGACGGATTGGCACATTTCTCTCATTGCTGCTTTTGGAATAATTGTGAATTTGATTGCCGCGATAATCGGCTATATCCTCGGATTTGAAACCTTTACTACACTAAGCATTTACTTTGCTGTTTGGTCAATATTGCCTATTGCAAGCTTAGATGGTTCGAAAATATTATTCGGAAGTAAAGTTTTATGGCTCACTCTCTTTATTATAATTTCAATTTTTCTCGGTTATAGTCTTGTTGTTATTTAATTTTAATGTCTCTAAATTTCTCAAAATTTCCTCAGGAATTTTAATCGGCTTGCCTGTTTTTAAATTTACAAAAAAATGTTCTATTTTTGCTGTTGCTTTTTCTTCTTCTCTTGAATACATGGTAGAATAAACAATAATCTTTGCTTTATTCCTCCTAACTTCTGAATCAATTTTAACATAATCATTTTTTAACTGCCTTTTATATTGATAAAAAGAAGATGTAACGAAAAACCCTATGCCTCTCTCCTTAAATTTTTTATCGTCAAAACCGATTTTTTCTAAAATAGCTTTTCTTGCTTTTTCAAAATAAAAAGCATAATAACTATTATTCAAATGCTCATAAACATCCTGATGTTCTTTTTTTATTTCAACTTCGATAGAGTCTTTAGCTATTATCTCGTCTATCATTTTTTAGTTTAATAACGCAAAAATTCATTAATAAATTTTCATTTTTTAAACTCTCATCTATAAACCAAGGCAAGATTCATGCGGATTATTGGTGGTTGTTGCAAAGATTTCCATATTTCAATTATTCCCACACAAAATCAAGGAATAATTAACTCAATAAAGCGGGTTTGTCAGAATTTCTATCATAAAAATCTATTGCTCAAATATTTCTGAAAGTTCAATCTTCGAAACGGGCTTCTGCATTTAAAAAACTGACCTAACTTTACAAGAACTTGAATTTGTCAAATTCATTCTTCTAAATATTCTTTTTCCCAAATTGGCTTTGTTAGTTTCTCAAGCTCTTTATCGAATTCTTCTAATGTCTTGCTATATTCTTCAGATTTTAATGACTCTAATGCATATTTATCTTCTGGTTTTGTTTTATCAGTAAGGACTTTCTGCTTGAAATACATCCAGTGATCACGAATAGAACAAGGCATCAACCAATTACCAGGTTTTTTTGTGTTATCTAAGCCGTATTTACACTGCCAATTTCTGCCGTTTTTCATCAATCCTGAGAATAAAGC
>CAYNLR010000025.1:921-6174 GCA_964398135.1 Candidatus Woesearchaeota archaeon | reverse complement strand
CACACTCAAAGACATAATAGCTAATTCAAACAACCGTGATGGAATCTCTCTTTACTCAAGTTCAGACAACACTCTTGAAAATAATCACATCTGCCACAATACTGACAAGGACATTTATTGTTCTGGATCATCAACAGGCAACACATTCTCAGGCAACACTTGTGATAATATTATCGGCAACTGCGGCGGCAGTTGTACCAGTAGTTGTTAGTAGAATAACACAAAACTTTTATAACCCTCTTTTTCTTTTAATTTTCATGCCATATCAATGTGTTCACTGCGGTAGAATTATAGATTCTTCGAGTAGGGAAATTCTCGAGGGATGTAAAAATTGTGGTGGCAAATTCTTTTTTTATATCCGGGATGAGCAATTTTCGCAAATTAAAAACTCGCCACCTATTATCGAATTTGATAAATCAAATAAAAAGCAAGTGGAGGCAGATGTTAGAGAAATTCTTGGAATTAAAGATGAAGAAAGGCCTGTTATTCTTGATTTAGAAAGCGTCAGGGTTGTCAAGCCGGGAAAATTTGAAATTGATTTAGTTAGTTTGATGAACAAAAAACCAATTATTTTCAAACTTGAAGAAGGGAAATACATCATTGATTTAGAATCTGGATTGCCACGAAAAGATAAGGACTTAGAATAAAATTTATTAAACTATTGTTGTTTAATTTTCTATGAAAATCAACGAGATTTTAAAAAAAGAGTTAGAAATCATTTCTATTCCGAAAGAGCAAGAATCAGAATTAAAGAAAATCGCTAACGAGATCAAGAAAAAAATTCTGAAACAAAATAAAAATATTGAAGTCAAAATTGGAGGGAGTTTAGCGAAATCCACACTAATAAAAAAGCCGGTTTTAGATATTGATATCTTCGTTGTTTTTAAAAATGAAGAAGAAACAAAAAGTTTAGGTAAAATTTTAAGAAAAGCTGGATTAGATTTTGTAGTGGTGCGCGGCTCGCGAGATTATTTTCAGGTTAAAAAAGATGGAGTTATTATAGAGATTGTGCCTATTGTAAAAAACAAAAATCCTGAAGAGGCAAAAAATGTCACAGATTTCTCTTTAAAACATGTTGATTATGTAAAAAAGCAAATTAAGAAAAATCCAAAACTTGCAGATGAGATAAAATTAGCAAAGGCGTTCTGTTTTGCGAATGATTGTTATGGAACAGAAAATTACATACAAGGTTTTAATGGTTATTCTTTAGAAATTCTCGTTTGTTATTTTGGCAGTTTTATTAAATTCTTGAAGGGTATCAAAAAGAAAAGGATTATTGATCCTGAAAAACATTTTAAAGATGATAAAGAAATTTTGAGAGAACTAAATGCGAGCAAATTACAATCTCCTGTAATTTTAATCGACCCAACATATAAATATCGAAATGTTTGTGCTGGTTTGTCTGAGGAAACTTTCAAGAAATTTTTAGTTTGCGCTCAAAAATTTTTGAAATCCCCTTCATTAAAAATGTTCAAGAAAAGAGAAATAGATGTTGAAAAAATTAAATTGTTGGCTAAAAAAAAGAATGCGAGATTCATTGAAATTAATTTAAAAACCGATAAACAAGAAGGAGACATTGCCGGAACTAAAATGAAGAAATTTTTTCGTTTCATGTGTGATGAGCTAGAAAGAAAACAACAAAAAATTTTGTTTAAAGAGTTTGTGTATCCGGGCAGTGGAAAAAAGGCAAAGGCTTATTTAATTGTTAAAGAAGTTAAAGAAATTGAGGTTGGGGGGATTAGTGTTGAATTAAAAGAAGCTATTAAAAACTTTAAAAAAGTCAGGAAAAAAATTTATGTTAAAAACGGAAAAGTTTATGCAAAAGAAAAAATCGAGTTAGATGAGATTTTTAATAATATAAAAAAATTTGAAGATGAGATGAGCGTCCAATTTGAAATTGTTGATTAATTGCTATCTTCTTCTTAACATTAATTCTATTTTCTTCGGATTTTTTTTAATTTCTTTAACAATGCTTGCTGGCCCGATGATTGTAATTACATCTCTCTCACCTACGAGAATCCTGGCAATATTCCTTCTTATGTTTTCAAACAAACCTCTGTGTTCAGAATCATTGGAAAGGGTTGCAATCTCAATTCCTTGAAATCCTTTAATATTTCCGATTAAAGTCATTGTATTTTCAATAAGTTTTGTTTCCTCTTCGGGTTTTAATCTGCCTTGGAGAATAATAATTTTGTTCTGCAAAACAATCCCGAGAATTTTCTTAATTTTTTCAATTGTGTTATCGTGAGCGATTTCGGAGTAAGGCATAAAATGGATTGTTAAATCTTTTGTTGAACTTGAAGTTCTTTTTTTAGATTTTATTTTTCTCACCATCTTTTCTTGTTATTACTTGCCTTTGGTATTATTTAAATGTTTTTTATTTTGCTTTTTTAACTAATTTAAATAAACTCTCATAAAACTCGTCCATATTTTTTCCTGTTTTTGCCGAGATTCCGACGACATCATATTCCGGAAAAGCTGCTTCGATTTTTTTTATGTTGGCTCTTTTTAAATCAATCTTATTCCCGACGATAAGAACAGGAATTTTTCGCGCTACAAGATTTCCGATAATTGTGATATTAACTTGTGAATAAGGGTTTGTTGTTGCATCAAGAACCACAATAACAGCATCCATATCGTCAAGCCATTTTATCGCTTCAATAATTCCTTGTGTAGCTTCTTTTGCTCTTCTCTGAGCTTCTTTTTTCTTCATTCCAAATTTCATAAAATTCTCGAAATCAACTTTTGTTGCAATTCCCGGAGTGTCAATTAGTGTAAATTCAATTTTTTTGCCATTTTTTTCAATCAAAACTTTTTCCTTGAACTGAACTTTTCTTGTTTCGTGAGGAATTCTGCTTACCTCACCTAAATCTTCTCCTAACCAATCCTGACAAATCCTATTTGCTAAACTTGTTTTTCCGACATTCGGTGGTCCGTAAAAACCTAACTTAATCTTGCCTTTTCTTCTGAGTATTGCTGAAAAAATTCTCTTCGCAAAACTTCTTATTATCCTAATTACCATTTTTATTAATCATCTACTTGGTTTATAATTTTTTATATAGTAAAATATAATTAAGTTGTTCTAAAATTTATCGTTGGCGGGTATTGTTGGGATTGTTGCTGAGATTGTTTTTGAATCGCATTCTCAACTTTTCGTCTTCTGAACCACGCGAAAATTTTCTCAATAGGAATTAATTCATACATTCCTGTCCTTTGTCCACGAGATTTTTTCATTGCATAAACAATTTGTTCACCGCTCCATTTATATTTTTTTAACTCTGATTTAATTTGCTTATCACTCATCCCTCTTGCACTTGCATTATTTATGAAATTTACAAGATTAAATAAATATCTCCTATCTTTAAACAAAAATTTTTCGTATCTTGTTTTATACCACATTTGGAAAATAGTATAAACAACGAGTCCAAAAAGAATTGCTAAGAAAAGATAAAAAATCATCCACCCCCAAGGTTTGCAGTCACTTCGACAATTTTTATAATTTTCTCCTTTGTCCTTTTCACAAATTTTATTAAAGTTACATGGCCCAATCCTTGGTTGAGTAGGGAGCAGACTTAATTTCGGCGAGACATAAAAAACCGCTTCTTCAGAACCCTTGAAATAAAAATCGAAATTTCTTGAACCGTATTTATCTAAAATTAAAATTGTGTAGTCTCCTACTTTTCTTGCGTCACTGCTTTCCTTAAAGTACAAATCTTCTCTCTTTTTTTTAATCACAAAATAACTTTCATATTCAGAATTAGAACTAACATTTACAGAATAAACCAAAAGAGCTACTTCATTGTTTGAGCGTGCTATAGAAATTTTTTTACTTTCAATACTTGCTTTAATATTCTCTCTCTGCCATTGTAAAATCGGATTTTTATAATCTTCAAGCTCGCTATCGTTTGAAACCCCTCCTGCGATAATTGCAATTGGTTCTGGGTCAATCTCAGATAAGTCGGTAAATAGAGGGAAGATTTTTTGCTCACTAACAAAAACAGCACTCGGCACATCAAGATTTTGCAATTCAATTGCAATATTTAAAAAATCTTCGTCGGTAAAAGCGTTTTCAATTTCTTTTTCTAATCTGTTAAGCTCGTATTGATAAAAACTTATATTTGCCAATTCCTTTAAAATATCTTGCAGCCAAGCTGGAAATTTGTTTATGTCTTCTAATGCATTTTCGAGTGCTTGTTTTTTTTCATCGAGAGTTTCGTTTACAACATCCTCTGGCGAACCAGCTATAATCAAAAAACTTTTTGAGGTTGTGAAACCATTGGCATCTGTAACATTCAAAGTCAAGGTATAAGAACCGAGCTCAAAATAGGTATGAACAACAGAAGCATTTGTTGTTTGCTGAGTTGTGTTATCTCCAAAATCCCAAAAATAATTCTTGATAGGAGTTTCTGATTCAACATCTGCATAGAGAATAAAACTAATTCCTGCTGGCGGATTAATTGGATAAACATTTTTAATTATCGGTGCTGGCAAAACTGTAATTTCCTCTTCGAAAAATTTGTTTCCGTTTAAGTATAATTTAAAATCTTTAGTTCCTTTTTCTCCGACATCGAAGTTTGTCTTACTGAGTTGAAGGACTCCTGAAAAATCAACTGTTGGAGGAATTACTGAAATCTCATAAACTTTTTTACTTCTATAATCTCCTTGCGAATAATAATCGATAGTTATGTTTGAAATACTTAAATTCTGACTGACGCCTTCAACAACAACAGGCAAAACACATCCTTCTGAGCAATTATAATTATATTTTGAGTAGAGGAAAGTGTTGGCAGCAGAAACAAGCCCCTCAACTTCATTCTCATCAATCGTCACATTTTTTGCAGGAGCATATTTTGCTGTCTTCGCAAAAATGGAATAATCTCTTGTAGAATTTTCTGTTGAAGGAAGAGACGGCCAACCGCAATTTATTCCAGAGCTTTCTGAAAAGAGTTGATAATTATAAGAGTAGGCATTGTCAGAATCAGCAGGACTAACACAAACAAAATATTCTCCAGGAGCAAAATCATATTCCACAATACAAGAACCTTCTCCATCAGAAGGCAAGAATTCGCAACTTGGTCCCGGGCTTTTAAATGAATCATAAACAGTCATTTTCAATGGTTTGTCGTCTGTTCCGGCTACACGAACTCCCATCTTAAGTTTCTTAGCTTTCGGCAAATTTATTTTTTCACAATACAAACTTCTAATAAAAGGTCCTGGCGTTCCCTTGCTTTCGTCATAACAACCATAGCTAAT
>CAYNLR010000025.1:0-911 GCA_964398135.1 Candidatus Woesearchaeota archaeon | reverse complement strand
GTGAAATCATCGCTCTCTTCGTCAAATTCCCATCTCTTAATACCAAAAAATTCCATTTTTAAAGGGACTTTATTTTCCATTCCGAAATCGCTTGCAACATCAAAACTAATTCTGTTGATAGTTAGAGATTCGCCAAATAAAACAAATCCAAAATAATTTTTTTTCGCCGCATCAATAAGAAACTTCTTTGATTCTTCACCTCGAGAAAAATTATAATCATCTGAACAGTCAAAAGTTGAACAAGAATAAGAGGCAGAATTGTTGTCTAAAAAATCTCTTAAAGAAATTGTTTGGCCCCAACCAGAAGACAAAACAGCATCAAGTTTCTCGTTAGAAATTGTTAAATTAATTTGTCCAGAAATAATTTCGTAAGGAGAATAAGTTTTTTTTAATGTATAATTATTAAGTGTGATTGATGCTGAAGCAAATCCTAACAAAAATACAAACAGCACGCTTAAAATCACCTTTTTCATATTTTTTTTTAGAATTACTATTTTATAAACTTTCTTAATAAAGCGATGCTCAATCCTTGGGTACATATTAAAAATTTGGGCTTGCTTTTTTATGTACAGGGAATAAAAATGTTTACAGGTTTTTGCATATAAAATAGAAATCTGTGAAGTTCAAACATTCAAAATAAAGTTAATTTTTAGATTGTTTAAGGCTTATATTAAAATCAATTTCTATCACCAAAACATATTTAAATTGCTATTCTTTGTTTATATAAAGATGGTGATACAAATAAATCTTTCAAATAAGACATTCTATTTATTGGTCGGGAGTTTAGTGGCATTGTGTGTGGCTGTGGTTGTTATTGCTTATAATTCTGGGAATCCTCAAGTCATGGCCATAGTGCTGATGAGATTGAGGGGATTAGCGGAAGTGGCGGAATTCAATTCAATGTGAATGGA
>CAYNLR010000024.1:0-6178 GCA_964398135.1 Candidatus Woesearchaeota archaeon | reverse complement strand
TTTCTATGAAGAATTTCCGACTGATGAAAATTTAAAAAAATTAAAATTAATTGATTTTCCGACGAGGATTTTTGTTGCCGCAAAATCTTTAGATGAATTTAAAAAATTAGAGAAACGAATCAAAAAGATTAATAAGAAAGTTGAGTGTGCTTATTGGCCGATTATCAGGAATTCCTATTGGATTTCTCCATTTTCAAATACAAAAGATTTAATTGATTTGTTTAAAGAATTAGAGGCTTGCGATAATCATTTATTAATTGACTTGGAATTTCCTTTAAACAAAAAAATGATTTTTAAAAATTTATTTTCTTGGCGTAAAAATAAAAAAATTATAAGGAGATTTTTAGAAAAAAATAAAGCAAGAGTCACTACTGCACAATTTCCTTCTCCTTTAATTTCGCGGTTTATTAGGCTTGTTGGTCTTGATTATGATGTCAAAGTGGAAAAAAGTTTAATGTGGTATTCAAGTATCATATCTAAATCTATAAATGAAAGAATAAAGAGATATTTAATTAGGCTAAAAAATAAAAGTGATTATTCAGTTAGTTTAGGAACAATCGCATTCGGTGTTTTTGGTGATGAGCCAATTTTATCTCCAGAAGATTTAGAAAGAGATTTAATGTTTGTGAAGAGAGCTGGTTTTGAAAAAATTGTAATCTTCAGATTAGGTGGTTTGAATGAAAAATATATGGATATCATAAAAAAATTTATTGATTAAGATTTGATAGCAGGGGTATGAAAATCATTCAATCATTAATTGTTTGTTTAAACTTTTTAGATTTCTACAATTTTCTTACGCAAATCTTTTTAAACCAATTTTTTTATGATTAGATATGGCGCAAGACATGACAGAAAGGGTTAAGGCTTTAATGAGGAAGCCAGAACAAATTAGAAACATAGCAATTGCTGCACACATTGACCATGGCAAGACGACTTTTTCTGATAATCTTTTAGCTGGGGCTGGGATGATGTCTGAAGAACTTGCTGGAAAACAACTTGCTCTGGATTTCCATCAAGATGAAGCTGAAAGAGGCATAACAATTGATTCTGCGGCTGTTTCAATGGTTCATACTGTTGACGGGAAAGATTATCTTATTAATTTGATTGATACTCCTGGACATGTTGATTTTGGTGGAGATGTTACGAGAGCAATGAGGGCTGTTGACGGGTGTATTGTTCTCGTGTGTGCGTCAGAAGGAGTTATGCCTCAAACAGAAACTGTTTTAAGGCAAGCGTTGAAGGAAAGGGTGAAACCGGTTTTGTTTATTAATAAAGTTGATAGATTGATTAGGGAAGTGAAATTAACTCCAGAAAAAATGCAGGAGAGATTCGCGAAAATTATAAATGATGTTAATCGATTAATTGTACAAATTGCTGAAAAAGATTTTAAGGATAAATTTCAGGTTTCTGTTAATGATGGAAGTGTTGCGTTTGGTTCTGCTTTCCATAATTGGGCATTAAGTGTTCCTTACATGAAAAAAAATAAGATTTCCTTTAAAGATATAATTGAAGCTTATAATGCTGGTGGTGATGCTTACAAATCACTTGCTAAGAAAGCTAATCTAAATGATGTTGTTCTTGAGATGGTTATTAATCACCATCCGAATCCAAAAGAGGCACAAAAATATAGGATTCCAAAAATTTGGCACGGAGAACTTGAAAGTAAGGTTGGAAAAGATTTATTGGAATGCAATAAAGACGGAGAGCCTGTTTTTGTTTGCACAAAAATTGTGATTGACAAGCATGCCGGAGAAATTGCTGCTGGAAGATTATTCTCGGGTACGATTAAACAAGGAGATGAAGTTTATATGAATCTCGCGAAAAAGAAAGTTAGAGTTCAGCAAGTTTCTATTTATAAAGGAGCGCAAAGAATTCAGATGGATGAAGTTATTGCCGGGAATGTTGTTGGGATTGTTGGGTTGAAAGATGTTTTTGCCGGCGAGACTGTTTCGAAAAATGAAATTGAACCGTTTGAAGCAATTAAGCATTTATTTGAACCTGTTGTTACTAAATCTATTTCCGCGAAAAAAACAGCTGATTTGCCAAAATTGATTGAAGTCTTAAAGCAAGTTAGCAAAGAAGACCCTTCAATTAAAGTTGAGATTAACGAAGAGACAGGAGAAAATCTAATATCCGGTATGGGAGAACTCCATCTTGAAATTATTGAAAATCGCATTAAATCAGAAAAAGGTCTGGAGATAGAAACCTCACCGCCAATTGTTGTTTTTAGAGAATCTGTTTTGAAAGCATCAGAACCTGTTGAAGGTAGAAGCCCGAATAAACATAATAGTTTCTTCTTGGTTGTTGAGCCATTGAGCGATGCTGTTTGTGAAGCAATCGAAAGAGGAGATTTACCTGAAGGCAGGATTAAGAAAAAAGATAAATCTTTATTTGATACTCTTGTTCTTGCCGGCGAGAGCCATGAAGAAGCAAGGCAGTATAGAGATATTTTTGGGGGCAATGTTTTTTTGGATAAAACAAAAGGAGAAGTGCACATTGGAGAGGTTATTGAGATGATTTTAGACGCATTTGAAATGGTAATGAAGGAAGGGCCATTAGCAAGAGAGCCGTGTTACAAAGTAAAGGTTTCGCTTGTTGATATAAGGCTTCATGAAGATTCAATTCACCGAGGACCTGCTCAAGTTTATCCTGCAATCAGAGAGGCTATTCGAGCTGCATTTTTGAAAGCATCTCCAACTTTATTCGAACCTATCCAGATACATCAGATTGAGGCACCTGCAAAATTTATGAGTGCTATTACAAATTTAATTTCTGCAAAGCGAGGAGTTTTAGTAGATGTTCAGCAAGAAGAGTCAAGAGTTATAATCAAAGCCGAGCTGCCGGTTGCTGAAATGATTGGGTGGAGCTCGGATTTAAGAAGCGCCACAGAGGGAAGAGGGGTCTCGAGTTTAATTGATCAGCATTTCAAAAAAATGCCGGTAGAGTTGCAGGCAAAACAAATTCAGCAGATTAGAGAAAGAAAAGGGCTTTCAGAAAATCAATAACTATACTTCGTATTATGTTCAAGAATTAAAATTTTTATTTGCGACTTTTTTTGAGAGCGTCAAAAACTTCCTATCTACAACCTTTTTAGGAAATTTTTTGAGAACCATACAAGAGGACAACAATTCTAGAAATAAAATAAATATAATCATTTGTGAGTAGTAAAAATAGTAAAATTTATAAAAACTTAATTACTCTACAGAATATGGGCACTAAAGAATTAATCAGGACTCGGTCTCAATTAGAACAAATAGCTGATTTGCTATATAAAGAGATTAAACAGTTTAAAAGCGAGAATGTAGTGTCAAGGTATATTAGAGTTATTTACGACTCTGCTACTTTTATTAATGGACAAAAAAGCTGGTGGCAATATTGTCAATCTAATCTTAATAAGGAGATGATTAATAGAGGAATATACACTCAAACCAGTGTTGATGATTTGCTTCCTCATAATGTAGAGGAAGTCGCTATTGCAAGAGATTTGAAGGAGCACAGGTTTCATTTTCATCCTAAAGGAATTCCATTGCCAACAGAAGAAGAATCATATATAGAGCCAATTCCGTCAGGGATTACCATGTATGATTCTGAATTGAGAGAATTTACAAAAACCCATAAAAATACGCAACTCACCAGAACATTAACAGTTGAACAAAGAGTCATTGTAAATTCTAAAGGAGGAAAAGTTATTCAGACAATTCCGTTTTTCTCTATATCGTACTCTCATGGTTATAACCCTATTCCAACAACCCGCAATATAGATGTTGTCTGTACGTCCAAAGATGAAATTAAAAGATTAACCAGTTTAATTAAATATTTACCAGACCCTACACCTGATAAGAGAATTAAAAAAGCGAAATCATTTAGTGAAGCATTTGATGAGTTATACAAAATATCAAAACTGAAATACGGCAGTTTAGAAGAAGCAGGGATTCCTTTATCTGAATTGTATGATGTCGTAATGTTAACCGGCACTCCTATTCATGAAATCTTCGGACATCATTTTGAAGAGCCGATCAGGTCTTTAGATTCTGGAGAATCTGGAACTTTCAAATATGGACAGAACATACAAAATAAAGATATAGTTCTGATGGATAACCCACAACAAAAAATAGAAGGATTCAGAGTTTGGGGATTTACATATGTTGATGCTTATGGAAGAAAAAGAGAACCGCGAATTCACATAAAAGACGGAAAGGTTGTTGGGTTTTTAGGAAGTGAATACGCTGATTCTGAAAAACTTAAACAATATATGAATTTAGAAAAGAGTAATTTTGTAGGTAATGCATCCCAGTATATTGACGGAACGTTTCCGCAACCAAGAATGACTTGCACTGTTATGGATGGTTCAACAGAAGATATAGATTTAGAAGGCAAAATATTGCTTGTTCCTCATGAAGGCCACACCAGACCACAAGATAAAACATATAAGGTCAAAGCGTATGAGGCGTATGTTGTAAGGAATGGAAAACCAGAAAGAGTAATCCCTCTCCAAGTTACTGGTGGAATAAATCAGGCGTTAGCAAATATTGTTTTGTTAAATGATAAAAGTTACCAAGCAAACATGTGTAGTAAACCAGAACCAATTTATTACTCCGGATCAACAGAAATAATGGCAGAGGTACCTGTTTCTCAATTTGTTAAAACTCAAATGTGGAAAGCGCAACAAGTTTATCCCCTCCCGATATCGCCTGCCCATCTAAAAATTCTGAGAAAAAGATTTTCTTAATGGAGCTTATTTGGAACTAAGCTTTTTTATTAATTCTGTACTTTTTTGTTTTGCTTCTGGTAACCTCTCTTCAAAAAAAGCTTTTGTATTATCAAACTGCTGTTTGTACCCCTTCATATCTTGATGTTCAACAATTGAAGCCCATTCTCTCACAGCAGAATGAAACTCTAAATCGTCTCCTCTAATTTCTTTATTATGAATTGCGGTATGCAATGTTTCCTCTAATAATTCCGGATTTCTAAACAGATATTCGGTGATTCCAAGCCTTAATCTAAACGGAGGAGTTTGGCAGATCATATTATCATATGGGTTAATCCCCAGTTGATACCATGCATCAACCATTGCTAAGAGACTTAAATGAGAATTTGGTTTTCTTTGTTCGGGTGGAATTATCCCTAAACTAAATTCTCCCATTACACTATCATCTAACAATATTAAAGTATCCTTATTCCAAAATACAAAATCTTCTGCTCTTTTTATTCTCTCTCTTAACATCTTTTCATCTTCTCGGATCATCATTTTGAATAATTCTGATTCGGATTTAGCATACTGCCTAACCTGCTCCTTCGCAAAAGGGTTCAGCAAAGCCAAACCAGCATAAACATGTGACTTTCCACTGTAAATTCTTAAGCACATTAAAATTTTGACATTGTCAATGCCTCCAACATAAGCAGGGTTTTCCCAAGGAAAGAATCCTGCATTTTTCCATGCTGTACCCATACTCTCAAAAGCTATATGGGTAACAACTTGAGTATCTGCGGTAATCTTATCATGCTCTTGATAAGTTGGCAGTTCGATTATTTTTGACCCAAGTGTTTCAAGAGTATTTAATGCCCTTTTATAAGCATCCTTAGAACTTCTATGATTTACTACAATTAAGGTTTGTCCTTTGGGACTGATTGTTGGGCCATGAAGGGAGTGGCATGTTACGATATGTGTATCTTCTGGCAGATATTTTTCAAACGCTTTTATTTCAGGGGTTTTGACAGAAGTTTGGCCTCCTACTATGGCTCCTTGTTTTGTTGACGGGCCGTATTGCTTAACAGCATTCTCTATATTTTCTGTTTCAACAGAGTAAATTATAAAATCGCTCCTTCGTGAAACTGCGATTCCATCATTTAAAATATGAATTCCGGTTCCTGCCAATTCAGCTTCTAATTGACTTCTTTTTTCAGGCAAATCGCATCCATTTACTCTATAACCTGCTTTAGCAAATTCTTTCGCATACAACTTACCCATGTCACCTAACCCTATAATTCCTATTTCCATAGTGGTTTCTTAGACTTTATTCTTTATAAATTTTTGTATTTATTTACTACTATTAAGTTAATATGAAATATCAACCAATTCTCTAAAATTTTACTGAACTCTTCAATTTCTTACAAACTTAATTTTTTCTATTTGAAAGAGATAAGAATTTAATTACTCAAGCTGCACTCTTTAGTGCTT
>CAYNLR010000023.1:0-6289 GCA_964398135.1 Candidatus Woesearchaeota archaeon | reverse complement strand
TGATCAGCTAGTACTGGAGCAACCTCAGAGTTAAGTCCAGTCAGTCCTGCTTTATCCCCATATGCTGTCTCTTTCTTTACGTACCAAAGGGTACTTTTATCAATATATGCCATATCAATCCTTTAAATTTAATTGATTTTATTCACTCTCCTTTACTTCTTCTTGAGTTTTTTCGCTTGGTTTTTCTTGCTTTTCTAATTCCAATTTATCGAGTTCTTTTGTTTCAAAAACTCTTATTTCGCAAAATGATAAAGGATAAATTTTCTTTAATTTTGGAAGCATTTCTTTTTGAAGTTTTGTTTCGAGAATATCCTTACAAACTTCGAGATAATTTTTTTCTTTAACATATTCGATTAAAAATTCACGAGCAGTGTTTCTTAGGTTTTTCCTTATTGCTCTTGAAACTTTTTTGCGGGTAATTAAAAATGGTTTGATGATAACCTCTAAGTCAGCAGTTTTTGTTTTGAATGAATCCTCAACATAATCAACTCTCTTTCTCATCATTTTTCTTATATAGAATTTCATCAGATTCATTTTTTTCGGCAATCCAATTAAATTTTGATTTTGTTCAAAAATTTTGAAATCAACCTCTAAACTTTTTCCCTTTAATTTTCTCGTTAAATCCATTTTGATTACTTTGCCTTTTAGAGATTCTGGTGTTCCAAACACAGAAACGACTTCATTTATTAGAGGAAGTTCAACTTCAATGTATTTTTTTCGCACCGCCATTTTATTCCACCAATAGTTTAGCTGTCCTTATGCCTTTTTTTGCATTTATGCTTTTTCCGCATTCAGTGCAAGTGTAAATTAAAACTTTTTTAGTTGTTGTTTTCGTTTTTCTTTTATATTGTTTTACAGGAGGTCGTGAACGCCTACCCTGGTTTCCGAAGCCTCTATTTAAACCCCTTCGTCTTGCTCTTTTTAATGAACCGTGTTTTAGAGCTCCGCCTTTAATTCCGGTAGGCATGAGAGCTACTTTTTGTTCTGTTTTTTTGTTGCAAAAAGGACAAAACCTATTTACTGTTTTTGGAAATTTTGCCATAGAAAATTGTGAGAAAGATGATTTATAAACTTAATGTAGGTTTAGTTAATTGAAGATTAAGGGTTATGCAAAATATTCTTCTCTTAAATTTTTGCGTAAAGTGAGCAATATCAGACAGGTTTTATTAATGTAAGAATGAGAAAAAAATTAAAAATCAGTTCAGTTATTCCTCGTCTTCAGACTCTTCATCAATATCTTCAAGTTCATCAATGTCTTCTGGCTGGTCTTCTTCGTCTTCTTCATCAAGCTCTTCTAAGCTATCTTCTTCCATTTTCCCTCCATTTTTATTTATTTTTTATTTTTCAACCTATTTATAAATCTTTTTGTTTTAAAATGATAAAACTTATAAAGTATGGATTCTATTTTTCTTTATCAGAAAAAGTCACGCAATCACTACATCATCATCACACTCACTACTAAATTATTAGAGCAAGTAACTTTTTCTGAGACAGACTATGGCAAAAATTAGTCCAGCTTCAATAAAGTACATGATAAGTGCAGATTTTGTAGCCGACGGTCCGTTGGAAAAACCAGATGTAATTGGCGCTTTGTTTGGGCAGACAGAGGGTTTGCTTGGAAGCGATATGGAGTTGAGAGAGCTTCAAAAAGAAGGAAAAATAGGGCGCATTGATGTGGAAATTGAATGCGAGAATGGAAAGACAAAAGGCAAAATTACGATTCCATCTGCTTTGGACAAGACAGAAACAACAATTATTGCTGCTGCTTTAGAAACTATCGACAAAATAGGGCCGACTGATGCTAAAATTTCAATTACAGAAATTGAAGATGTTCGAAGGAGTAAGAGGGAATATATTATGGAGAGGGCAAAAAAACTTCTTGCAAGTATTAAAGGATCTGAGATGGATACTCAAGAAATTGAAAAAGAGTTGAAGGAATCAATTAGAACATCTAAAATTACTGAATATGGTGAAGAGAGATTGCCTGCAGGAGATTTGTCAGGAAAAGAAATTATCGTTGTTGAAGGAAGAGCTGATGTGATTAATATGTTAAAACACGGATTTGAGAATGTTGTGGGAATGAATGGGGCAAAACTCCCGAAAACAATTTCAAAACTTGGTGAAGAAAAAGAAATTACACTTTTTGTAGACGGAGATAGAGGAGGGAAACTTATTGCAAGGAATGTTTGCGAGAATGCAAAGATAAAATATATTGCAACAGCTCCAGACGGAAAAGAGGTTGAAGAGCTTACAAGCAAGGAAATTCATCAAGCATTAAGAAAAAAAGTTAGTGTTAAAGAATTTTTGAAGAGTACTAAGAATTTCGGTATTTACGGATATGGCAAGGATGAGAAAATTGAAAGAAGTAAGAAAAAACTTAAGAAAGAAGATAAAGAGAAGTTAAGAGAGTTGATGGAAGAGGTTCGCGGCAGAAATGTTTTAGTTTTAGATGAAGATTTAAATGTAATACGAAATGTTCCAGCTTCTCGACTTGGTTTTTTAAGGGTTCCTAAACCTGTTTATGCGTTGGTAACAAATATCGCAACAAACTCAATTGTTGATAGTGCTGTAAAACTTGGTGCAAAATATGTTGCTGCTAAAAGCTTTGGAAATGTTGAGACAAAAGGTATTGAATTAGTTTCTCTTTAATGTGTTTTATGCAAGCTTAAGAAAATCACCCAACAAGTTTTGTCTCTAAAGCTTCTTTCTCCACAAAGTGCAATTCGCTCGGAATTATTAAGCAAAATGGCTTTTTTATTTTGTCCGGTAAATTTTCTAAACTATCATAAATAATTTTTTGGTTTTCTGTGCCAAGCTGAGAACAAAGGATTACTTTTCCTAATTTTAATTTTTTATTCTTGCTTGCGATTTTTATCTGTTTTTTTACATCTTTTAATTCTAATCCAACATCAACCAGTAATAATGTGTGGGCTTTAATTTTTTGGTTTTGTTTTATGTAATCTATGAAACTTTCCGGAGTGTAAGATTTTTGCCATGCAGGAATTGACGCTATTTTTCCGAACTTGTAAAGTTGTAATCCTGTGTCTGAAATTGCGGTTAATATAGAAGAGTTATGGAAAATCTTGAAATTTATTTTTTGTTTTTTCGCGGCAATTAAAAGTTGAACATGAGTTGTGGCTGATAGCACATCTCCGTAAACTAAAAGTGCAATATTCCGTTCTTTCGCTTTTTCTAAAATTGACTCGTCTTCTATTTTTTCTCTCCCGATTTCTGTAATCTTTATATTATAAGATTCTTCTAATTCTTTTGGCGAATATGGAAAGTCAGTGGTGTATTTTTCTAAATATATTTCGTCGCAAGTTTTAAGTGCTTCAAGAGCTTCTTTTGTCATCGAATTTTTATTAAGTCCAAGCCCGATTAAATAAAGCCCCATTCCAAATTAAGAAAAAAAGAAGTTTTAAAATTAACCTTTTGATTGCTTTCGGAGAAACAATTAATCGTTAATATTCCAGACAAGAACGACAATAAATAAGAAAGTTAGTGTGAGAGCGATTTTTATGTTCATGGTGTAGAAAATTGCAGAGAGAATTGCAAGAATCAAAAGCAATGGCGGGAAATATTTTTTATAAATCGGTTTTTCGTCTTTTGTCAAATTTTTTAAAAAAAGTCCTGTTGGAATTGCTAAAAGTAAAACTATGATTGAGAGAATTGTTTTTTGCATAACATATTTAAGGAGAGGTGGTTTTTAAGAATTATGAAATTGGTTGATGTTCATGCCCATCTTGACCATGCAAGATTTAATGAAGACTTAGATGAGGTTATTGAAAGATTTAAAAAAGCTGGAGGAAAGTTCATTATCACTTCAGGAGTGAATAGAGCAACAAATAGAAAAATTATCGAAATTTCTGAGAAATATCCCGATATTGTAAAATGTAGTTTTGGGATTTATCCTATTGATGCTTTGGCTAAAGAATTAGAGATTGGAGAAGCAGAGGGTTTTGCTCGGGATTTAGAAAAATTTGATGTTGATGAAGAATTAGCATGGATTGAAGAGCATAAAGATTATTGTGTTGCCATAGGAGAAATTGGATTAGATTATAATTGGAAAGAATTTCAAAGCGAGAAAGAAGTGACGATGCAGAAGGAAGTTTTTAAAAAGTGTTTGGAAATTGCAAAAAAAATCAACAAGCCGGTTATTATTCATTCGAGAAAGGCAGAATTGGATGCTATTGAAATCTTGGAAAAAGAAGATGTTAAAAAAGTTGTTATGCATTGTTTTAACGGAAAGAAGAGTTTAATTAAGCGGTGCATTGCAAACAAATGGTATTTCTCTGTACCGCCGATTATAACTCGTCTTGAACATTTTAAGATGTTGGTTGAGATGATTCCAATTGAACAGTTACTAACAGAAACCGATGCTCCTTATTTAAGTCCTGTTGCTGGAGAGAGAAATGAACCAGCAAATGTTGCAGTGACTATTAAAGAAATTTCAAATATAAAAGGGTTAAGTGAAGAAGAAACAGCAAACAAAATATTAGACAATTTCACTAAATTATTTAATTTACAGCCTTTGTAAGACAATTTTAAAAAATCTAACCATGACATTTTCGTCATGAAAAAGCTAAATTTTTTTCAGCCCATCCAACCTTTTTTTCCATTAATTTCTTGAGTTGAGGCCATTTATCCGCGAGAATCGGCTTTTCTTCTTTATATAAAACACCCAATGGAATCTTGCCTTTCTTAGAGTTATAATCAAATTCATTTACAAGTTTTTCTGCAATTTTTTTGTCCTTATTGTCTTTTATTTTGTATGTTGCTCTGTCTTTAATACTTGCTTCTAAATTGAAAACCCTACAATCTTGTATGATTTCAACAAAACTAAACCCTCTGTGCTTAATTGCTTTTTCTAAAATTTCTGCAGTGTGGTTTATGTCTCTTGCATCACATCGCGCAATAAATCCGACTCCACAAGCTAATGCTAATTTTAGAGGATTTAATGGAGGGTCGGCTACACCTAATGGAGATGCTTTGCTTTTGTATCCTTGTTGTGATGTCGCTGTTGGCTGGCCTGTGGTTAGTGAAAAATTCCTATTATCGTGAACGATTAAAACCATGTCTGCGTTATATCTTGCAGCATGAATAAAGTGAGAAATTCCCTCGCTATAAACTCCTCCGTCACCGGCAAAACTTAAAACCTTCAAATTCGGATTTCCGAGTTTTACTCCTAAGCCAATTGGTAAGCTTCTTCCGTGCAAACCATAAATTCCACTTATGTTTAAGTAGTCATAAATTTTAGAACCACATCCAATGTCTGCTGTCATAACAAAATCTTCTCTTTTAAATCCTGAATTAACAATTGCTCTTTTTACACTTTCAAGTATCATAAAATTCAAACACCCGGCACACCAAGTTATTTGGTTTTTTGTTGCAAGTTCTTGAGTTTTCATTTTGCAACCTCTAAAATTTTTTCTTTAAGCTCGTCACTATAAAACATTCTTCCATCATATTTCAAAATTTTATTTTTGATTTTAAAACCAGTTTTCTCTCTAATCAATCTTCCTAACTGGCCTGTCAAATTATTCTCTACCAAAATAACATTCTCTGATTTTTGTATTTCTTTTTTAATTTGGTTAGACAGAGGTTTCATATAAAGAACTTGCAAAAATTTATAATTTCCTTTTTTTGTCTTAATGCTCTCGTCGATAGAATCTATTGCATCTAAAATTACGCCTTTTGTTGAGCCCCAGCCAATAATTAAATTTTTAGCTTTAGGATTGCCGTAAATTTTAATCATTTCAAATTTCTCGCATTCTTTTTTTATCAATTCATATTTTTTTAATCTCTCTTCTGCATTTTGTTTTGCAATTTCTGCGGATTCTGTTGTATTACCAAATTTGTCATGTTCGTAGCTTGAAGCTTTAACAATGTCTTTTCCCGGGATTTTTCTATTTAATTTTACTTTTATTGGTTTAGCAGGTTTTTTGTCAAAACTGAATTCACTTTCAGCTAAATGCTTATCAGATAATATTATTGAGAGAACATTGAATTTTTGCGACAAATAAAATGCTTCGTTTGTTTTTTCAATACACTCTATTGGATTGCCGGGAGCGATAACTATCCTCGGAAATTCTCCATGACCGCTTCTTAATGCAATATTCAAATCTGATTGAGATGTGTAAGTAGGAATGCCTGTGCCAGGACCGGGTCTTGAAGCAAGATAAACAACCAAAGGAATTTCACTCATTCCTTGAAAGCTCAACGCTTCGCTCATTAAATCAAAACCTCCACCAGATGTTCCGACCATAACTTTTGCTCCTGCAAAACTTGC
>CAYNLR010000022.1:0-6501 GCA_964398135.1 Candidatus Woesearchaeota archaeon | reverse complement strand
TACAAACACACTGATTCAGGCAAGACTTATTACTCAAATTACACGATTTATGCAAGTAAAGGAGCTGATATTAAGTACCATTATTATAATGTTACTGAGAATAAAAATAATTTAAATGATGTAATAACAATGGGCGAGCTTGAAAGCTGCGGAAATTTAGCTTCTCCAAACACCATCTATACCTTAAAAAACGACATCACATCTGATGGGACATGCTTCACAATTTTGGCAAATAACATCACTCTTGACTTGAATGGACACAATATTACAGGAGACAGAGACGAAGGAGATTACGGAATTTACATTAATGGCTACAACTACACAACAATCAAGAACGGCAAGATTTACGATTTCGGCAGAGGGATTTACGTAAAGGATTCAAATAACAACACTCTTGAGGGTTTGGAAATTAAAGCAGAAGGAGAATTTACTGGAACTCCAGAAATTGTTTATGCTTACGGAGTTTATCTTGATAATTCAGACAATAACACTCTTAAAGACTTAAATACCTCAATAAATATTACAGGCCTCGAAGATGTGGCTGATGGGATTAGTTATGGAATGTACCTTTCTTCAAGTTCAAACAACATCCTTGAAAATATAAACTCAAGTTTAAATAAAGGTTTAACACCACCAAAAAATGACGGTTATGGAATTTATCTTGCTTCCTCTCATAATAACACACTACAAAACATAACAGCCAACTCGAATAGTGTTGCTGCAATCTCCTTTTCCTCTTCAAACAATAACGCTCTCCACCACATAACAGCCAATTCAAATGGTGAAAATGGAATCCGTCTTTCTTCCTCTCATAATAACACTCTTCAAGATATAACAGCTAACTCCAACAACGACGGTGGAATTTATCTTTCCTACAGCTCAACTAACATTCTTGAAAATATAACAGCCAACTCGAATCATGGTGGGGTCTTCCTTAGTTCTTCTTCTTACAATATTCTTCAACACATAACAGTAAATGCAGGAAATTATGAGAGTGGCGTGGGTATAGACTTAGCTTCCTCTCATAATAACACTCTTCAAGATATAACAGCAAGCTCAAGCAAATATCCTCTTTATCTTTCTTCTTCTTGCAATAATACTATCCAGAATATAAATACAAGCTCAAATAGGAATGGAATTAGACTTTATGATTCAAATAATAACTATCTTTTCAATGTTACCTCTAATTCAAATAATCACGGAATTTGGCTTGCAGATTCTTATTATAACACATTCGAGAAAATAGAAATCCATCATAGTGTTGGTGATCCTGGCTTTTATTTCTCTTCTTCCTCCTACAACAATGTTTCAGACAGCAATTTTTCTGATAATACCATTGGAGATGTAGAATTACATAGCTCTACAAACAACATCTTTTTAAATGTAAGTTATAGTTCAGAAGCGGTAGTTCTTGGAAGTTCTCTTGTAAGAAGATGGTATTATCGCGCTTATGTTAACGACACTAACGGAAATCCTGTTTCAGGAGCTAATGTGCATATTTATGCTGTTAGCGCTATAAATGTTCTAGTTGAAAATTTAACAACAAATGCTTCTGGATGGACAGGAATAGGAAGTTTAATAGATTATGTTAACGAGAATGGAGAAAAAACTTATTATTCAAATTATTCTATTGTCGCATTTAATAACACTGCAACAGATACAAATTCAAGAAATGTGACTTTAGAGCATAATATTTTAGATGATGTCTTCACAATTATTGTTGATACATCTCCGCCAGAAATTACAAGTCATTCTGTCAGTTCTAGTTGGAATTCTGCAACAATTCAATGGGTAATGGATGAGCCAGGAAATGCAAGTGTTGAGTATGGTTTAACACCTTCGCTCGGTTCTGATGGAGGCAGCTTGTTATTTGCTTCAAATCCGTCTATTACAATCACAAGCTTATCCTCTAATACTACTTATTATTATAATATTACAAGTTGTGACGTGATTGGAAATTGCATTACACAAGGTCCTTATAGTTTTAAAACAACCCTTCCTCCTCCAAGTGGCGGCGGAGGTGGTGGTCTCCTCACTACTGTTTATAATTTAGGAAAGGCGGAATTAGAATTAGGAGCTATAAAGTTCTTAAGAGCCGGCAATATAGTGAATCTTAATTTAAATATCGGCAAGCATAAATTAGAAATTCTTTCAGTTACAGAGACAACAGCAACAATAAAAATTTCGAGTGAGCCAATAATCTCAACCTTATCTATTAATGAAACAAAAACATTCGATTTAAATGACGACGGAACTGATGATTTGGAGATTAGCCTACTTTCAATATCTAAAGGAGTAGCAAAATTTGAGATAAAGGAAATTAACATTCCTGAAAAAGAGGGAGGAGAAGAAAAGGAAGAGAAGGGTGAAGAAAAAATTTCTGAATACAGAGCCGAGCAACTCAAAAAAGCGGTCTCAGAAGGATGTACCCCAGAAGTGGTTTGCGGAGAGTGGAGTGAGTGTGAAGTTGAATATGGCTTTGAAGATTTAATTGCTGGTATTGAGAATATCCGTGGAGAACAGAGGAGATTCTGCGAAGACAAAAATAAATGCATAAGCTCTTATTATGAAACAAGAGAATGCTCGGTCAAAATCGATGTTTATGCTATCAGAAAGAGATGGTGTGGAGAAGATTATATTTTTGTTTACGATAAATCGACTAATGAGTTATTAGCAAGAATCAATAATAGAAAAGCAGAAAAAATCCCTTCTGTAGATATTAGATTCTTAAACAACTGGACAGGATATTGTGAATATTGTTTTAATGGCATCCGCGACGGTGATGAAGAAGGCATTGATTGCGGCGGTAGTTGTAGAAAGTGTGAAAGTGGAGTATATCCTGTTAGTTTGTTTGATAGATTGATGTGGGCTGCTGGATTTTAAATGCTACCATCTAATAGAATTTTGAAGTTTTTAACGCTAAATTTGTAAAGGTCCGAACTTCTAAAACAAGATTCTTCATTAGTAAAATAAGTATTTATTGAAGTGATTGATAGAATAATCAAAAAATACAACAAATTGGCAGAAAAGACAGAATTTTATTCGCATATCTCAACATTCTCAAACCAAAAAATCAAGATTAAATTAATAAAAACTTTAATCAAAGAAATAGAAAAATTTAAATAAAAGTGTTTCTTGTTACCATTATGGAAAGACTAAACAAAAGCTTATTTTTCAAATTATTTATGTTAATCTTCTGTTTATTCTCGATAACCTATGTATCTGCTTCAAACATCCCTGAATTAACTCAGGTTATTGTTGACTTTAACGATTGGGAAAAGGTTGGGTGTTCTGAACCACAACCTTTTGACCAACGACAAATTGAAATGGAAAAATACACTCAAGAAATTGATTTGCCAGACTATTGTTCAGAATTTTATTCTCCTGATTCTAATTCAGACATTTTTTATTATTGCTCTAAAAAAGGAGAAATGCCTTTCTTTCCTGAAGAAACGTATTGCGAATCTGATTTGTGCGAGTATATAACTATTGAATTGAAATTAGATAAAGTAAATAAGAAAATTTATTTTGGTGGTTATGGCTCTTATACGAACTCTTCAAATCATTATTCAAATGATTTTTGGATTTCTTTTAGAGATGGCTCTAATACGCACATTTCTGGACCTGGAATAAATTTATGTGACGAGCCGAGCAATGATGTTAATGATTCTAATGGAATAATTGAAAGAGATGTTAACAACAATTCCTTAAAATTAAAAGTTGCGATTGATTCGTGTGCTTATTCTTCTGGCAGAATCGGAACAGCGGATTTCATCTTTATTTTTAACAATTCGATAGACATGAATAAAAATAATAAGCCTGATTTTTGCGAGTCAGAAGGTGCAGAGCTCTTCATTTCACCGGATTATCCATCTCTTGAAAAAGAAGATTTAAGTTATGAGGAAATTTTCCCTCTTGCTCCTGTTGCTAATTTAACTATAAACGATAAATCGAATAGAACCTCCTTTATTGTTTATTACAAGCTAAGCATTACTTATCCAAACTCTACTACAGAGATTCTTGAACAAGGAGAAAGAATATGCGGCAAAAAATGTTCTTTCCAATTCCCGAAAAATAAAATCGAACAAAACAGTCTTTTAACAGCAGAAGTTCGCGTGTCTGATATGCTCAATAATTCTATTCCAAACGGAACAGCTATCGCACACCTTTATACTCCTTATTTCAATCTTTATCCTATTTACATTAAAGCAATGAATGTGATAAAGGATGTTGATTTAGTTTCAAACAAACCAATTGCTGTTAGAGAATGGGTGCAATTAGAATCTTATGTTAAAAAATACATAAAAGATAAACCTCCACAAATAATCGATAATTATATTGATAGTGTCAAAAATGTGAAATTTGACCTTTATATGGACGGAAAAAAAGAAAGAACAATAACTAAAAAAGAAGTGAAAAGATATATTGACCCTGAAATACTAAAAAGAAAAGTTGAATATGAGAGAGATAGCAAGAGTATGAAAATTTTACGAGAGTATAAAGTGGCTAATGAAACCGCAAACTTCGTCGGAATTTTTCCGCCAAAAGACAAAGTAGGAAATCTAAATTTCAAAATTATCATCAATCCAGACAAAGACATTGAAGAAGCCGATTATGAAGACAATAGCAAAAGTGCTAATTACAATTTAAGAGCCCAGAAAGATAGTGATTTTGAAATAGCTGTTGTTATGGTAGATTTTTTTGATAATGATGAAGTTCTTTTTGGGAAGAATTTTGAAATTGTAAAAAACCGAATAGACAAATCAATGCAATATCTTCTTAGTGCCTTTCCTCTTGACCCAACAAAAACACACATCACAACAAGAAAAATGGCTATAAAAATAAGTGATTCTGAAATGGAGAAAATAAAAAATTGGAATAAAAGTTCGAGTGTATACAAAAAAACTTTTCAAATATTGCAGAAAATAGCTGACAAAGAAAGCCATTCAAGCCAATTTCCTAACAAAAGATACGACCTCATTTATGGTTTTTTAGATAGCAGAGTTATTAATTATAAAGATAGAAAAGGTATAGAAGGGCTTACTAAACCAAATAATTATGATAAAGTTGCATTAATTGCAATTAATTCTGCTACTACTCCTATGAGAATGGCCATGAGTGTTACTCACGAAGCAGGACATTTATTTACTAAATCATATCATGACAAAGAACAAAAAGTTTGTGACATACCCTCTGAAGATATTGGTTTGCTTTCTTATGAAGGATGGTGTATGGATCAACGCACTGGCAAAGATTGTGATTTTGAAATAAAGCCTCCTTTAGTAGCCGGACAAAACAATAGTGCAAATATTAATATTTGGTATGATAAAGATAAAAATGGATGCTATAATATTATTGATGGACCAAAAGGAGATGTAGTAATAGGCATGTCCCCTAGTGCTGCGGGAAAAAGAGCTCCTGATATTATGACCCTAAACGGAAATGATGGAATAGGCGTATGGCCAACAAAAAATCCAACATATATTGAACTAATGGATCATTTTTTAAATTAAAATGGGAAGGGATAAAATAATAAAGGTTGTATGTGCTGCGGCAATCTCAGTTAGTGGGCTCTATACATCATTAAAATATGCATTTTCAAGAGATGTAAGCCAAACCCAAACCTCGACAAAAATCACAACAACCACTTCTGCTCCTTCTTTATTCGATACAAAAAACCTTCCAAGCGGATGTTCTGTATTAGTAACTATCGATAAATATCCAATTGCTCCAAGAATTAGCAATTTAGATGATCTCGTAACTTTCTTGTCAACAGAATCAAAAACAAGCCCTTATATACTTTATGGTGTAAAAGATAAAAAAGTTAAAGAGTTGTGTAAATTCCCTATTCCAAAATACACTGAAAAAATTAGCGAGAGAGTAGAGGTAATTGCTGGAATGCCGCACATTGCTGCAACCTCTGATAATTATCGTTATGATTTTTTTGGAGTAAGAAAAAATAGCCAAGGGAGAATAATTAATACTATTGAGGTTTATGAATCAAACTTAGAAGGAATTTTAAATGGCACGTCTAAAAAAACCCCTCAATTAATTTACTCAGATAATCGTGTTAGACTTCCGATTATTTTCCCTGCAATAGCAAATGATAAATATTTAATTCTCGAAGACAACGAGAATGCAACATGGGTAATTTTGGATTTAGAAAAAGCGAGAGAGCGTGCAAAAAAAAGCAACCCTTTCACTTATTTTGATTCCACAAAAATCAGTATCAATCAAAAAATTCCAGAAAAGATTGAACCATTAATTAGGGATTATCAAAAAAAATGCAACTTGATTTGGAAAATTAATCATTATTTGGAGAGAAAAGGAATCAGAATGTATTTAGACGATATCGACAATGAAGGAAAATATGGCATTTGTGTTGTTTCAAAAATTAAAACAGAAAAAGACCCTAATCCTTACGCATTAATTAAAATTGATTTAAATAAATTAGGATATAAAGAGAAAAAATGAAAAAAATATTTTTAATATTTGTAGTTT
>CAYNLR010000021.1:2420-6655 GCA_964398135.1 Candidatus Woesearchaeota archaeon | reverse complement strand
AAACAACTCCCAATAATTTTTCCGTTAAGTTTTTCTACTAACATATAAGAGCTTTTCGCAAACCCGAGAATGCCGACATAATCGAGAATTGCTTGCTCTATTTTTTCATTATTTTCCTCACTAACCAAAAAATATCTTCTTTTCTCTCGTGCTGAAGGCTTTAGTTTTAATTTTTTATTTTTCATCGCAAATAATTTATTGGAAATAAAACTATATAAGATTATCTAATCTCATTTGATTAAGTTTGTGATATGTTATTTCTCGTCGCAACTACTAACAACAAGTCAATGGTTTTGAAAAACGCTGATATTTAAAAAAATAGAATAGTTTTTAAATAAGTTTGGTGTTATGTTGGTATGGATGTTGACGGCAAAATTGAACTGATAAAAGATTTTGCAGAAGAAATCGTTACCGAAGATGAATTAAGAAATTTGTTTGAAACAAAGTCGCATCCTGTTGCTTATGATGGTTTTGAACCTTCCGGGATTGCTCCGATTCATTTTGGGTTGTTGAGAGCAATAAATCTTGAAAAGATGCTTAAGGCAGGAATTAAATTTAAACTTTATCTTGCAGATTACTTCGCGTTTCTTAATAATAAATTGGGCGGGAATCTGGCAAATATAAGGACTGCTGGAAAATATTTTATCGAAGTTTGGAAGGCTTGCGGAATAGATACGAAAAAAGTTGAAATTGTGTGGGCAAAAGATATAATGGACGGGCTTGATTATTGGGATAAAACATTAAGGATTGCTAAACATATTTCTTTGGAAAGAGACAAGAGAGCCATAACAATTATGGGAAGAAAGCAGGGCGAAAAATTGAGTGTTGGTCAGTTATTTTATCCTACAATGCAGGTTACTGATATTTTTTATCTCGGAGTTGATATTTGCCAGTTAGGGATGGACCAGCGAAGAGCAAACATGCTTGCGAGAGATGTTGCTGAAAAATTAAAATGGAAAAAACCAGTGGCTGTCCATCATCACATACTTTTAGGTTTGCAGGGATTGAGAAAAAAATCTACGCAAGAAGAAACTCTAATTGCTTCTAAGATGTCAAAATCAGACCCTAAAAGCTGTATCTATATGCATGATTCTTATGAGGAATTAAAAAAGAAAATTAACCGTGCTTTTTGCCCGGAAAAACAAGAAGAAGGAAATCCTTTATTAGAATATTGCAAATATATTATTTTTAAGAAAGTCAAATCAATGAAAATTGAGAGACCTTTAAAATTCGGCGGTGATGTGGAATACGCAAGTTATAATGAATTAAGAGACGATTTCGTTGCCGGGAAACTCCACCCAGCTGATTTAAAAATCGGAGTTGCAAATGAGTTAGAAAAAATGATTAAACCCGTAAGGGAGTATTTTGAGAAAAATAAGAAGGCTAAGGAGCTATACGATTCTGTTAAGAGATTCGTGATTACAAGATGAAGAATGAAAAAATTGTCTGGCAATTTACAAACAAGCGAAAACTAACTAAAAAAGAATTTATTGATTATTTTGAAAGAAAAGTTTTCAAAACAATAAGAAAATATAATATGCTTCCTAAAAACAATGTCATCAGATTAAAAAAATCAGATTACCTAAATACAAAAGTCTTAAAATATGTTCTGTCAAAAAAATTTAAAGTTAAGTTCTCTAAAAAGCCGGATTTTTCATCTTGCAATTTATCACAGGCTGCTGAAGATATCTTCGCAAACATATTAAAGGCGAAATTTGAAAAGCCAAAAATATCAGGTCCGCTTTATTTTCTTTCAGACAAGGAAGTTGAATTATATGCAAAACTCGTCGGAATTAAAGGGAAAAAGAGAAAAAAGAATAAAAAAATCCAGAAATTGTTTGCAAAATTTTTGAAAAAAAATCCTGATTTAGAGCACAATATTATTAAGGCTGCAGAGCAGATTTGTTAATTTTGAGATTCTGAGAAAATTTTAAAGATTTTGATGGATTATTTTTAAAAAGGTTGCAAGCATTGGCAAGGTTTACAAATCTTCTTCAGAAATTACTTTTATGCCGTGTTTTTTTAATAATGCTGTTGTAACACCATCACCCTCGATTAGTGTTCCGGTAAAACTACCATCATAAGTCTTTCCGCATCCACAAGAAGGGCTTTTTTGTTTAGCGATAAATTCTCTTATACCGAGTAATTTGGCAATTTTCAAAACCTCATAAGCTCCTTTAATAAAGTATTGAGTTACATCATCTCCATTTTTATTCAGAACTTTACCTTTGCCATTGAGCACGTCATCTCCAGTGCCGTTTTGAATTTCTTGAGGAACTCTCGGAGTTGATAACCCGCCGAGCTGTTCTGGACAAACAGGAACCAAAACCTCTTTTCTGGCCAACTCTATAACCCTCTCATTATATCTGTCTTCACCATCCCAAGCACACTTTATTCCCAACAAGCAAGCACTACAAAGTTTCATAACTCGAATTAATAAAAAAACTTAATAAATTTTTTCTCCAAGACAGCTGCTACCTGAATATAACTCTAATTTAAATTTTTGGATTTTTTGATAAGCTTCTGTGACTCCTTCAGTGATATAAGTTTTTAATTTTTCGCGCGCTTTGTTGAAATTATCTGATGAGTTAACAATTTCATACAATTTTTTTGGTTTTTGGACTGAGATATAGCTATTGCCTCTCTGATTCTTAATTCGCATTCTCGTCGGTTCTATAATAAATGCAATAGCATCCAGCAAGTAATACATTGGCCTGAGAACTTTGTGTGATTTAGTTTTTTTTAATAATTTAAAATAATCTTCCTCAATTCTGAAATCATAATCAACTGCCATATTCAAAATGTATAAGTCTTTTTTTGATTCTAAAATCTCTCTTAATGTGCCGTTTTTGAATGGGCCGACTGATTTTGATGAATAGTTTCTTCCGCCTTCTGGAAAATCGAGAAGATTCTCTCCTTGGTTAATCGTGAAAGCGATTTTTTGGCTCAACTCGTTTAGATAAGGTTTTTTCTTTTCCTTCCTCTCAGAATTAATTTTTTCTCTGTCAACAAATAATGCTCCCATAGATTTAAAATCAAGGCCTATGAGTTGTAAGAGTTTTCTATCAAGATTTTTGCCTGCAATAATCGTCGGAAATCTTTCTAAAGGTAGTTCTCTGACAAATAAATAACCGAGCTGAATATAATCCCAGTGACTAAGATGGTTGCTGAATGCAATAAATTGTTCGTTCTTAATGCTTGCAATATTTTCTCTTCCGATCAAATAAATCCCATTAAAATATCTCTTTAACCACTTATTTTTCTCTGCTCTTTTTATGGCTCTTTCAAGGCTTTCTTTTTTTGTCTTATTCATACGATTAAGCATTTTCTGATATAATTTAAGATTTAAATTTATGAATAACGAGAGCAAATTGCTTGCAAGCCTCTAAAATCTCTTATCAGAAAATCTGGTTTTTCTCTTATTATTTCTTTTAATGTCGACCACGAACATTTATTATGAATCGCAACCGCAATACACCCTGCTTTTTTTGCATATCTGATATCAGAAAACCTATCACCAATGTAAATTGCCTCATCTGGTTTGATTTTATATTTTTTAAAAAGTTTTTTTAAGAATTCATCTTTTGTCGTAAAATCTTCTGCAGTATAAATTTTGTCGAATAGTTTATCAACTTTTAATTTTTTCGCCGACGCCAAGATGAAACTCGATTCAGAATTTGATATAACAATCAATTTATATTTTTCTTTTAATTTAATTAGAGGTTTTACAGAAATGCAGAGTTTTATTTTGTTTTGTTTCACTCCCTTAACCATTTCCTTGAAAAACTCTTTTTTTATTTTACTAATTTGGTCCTCTGGAACTTTAAGTTCTTTGAAAATTTTGTGCATTTTTTCTCCGAGAAGTTTTCGTGCTTTTGATTTGCTAAATTTATAACCGTTCCTCTCGAGAACACTTACTAAACTTTCATAAGATACTCTTTTCGCATCACTTATTGTTCCGTCAAAATCAAAAAATATAATTTTTATTTTCCCCATATCGTATTTAATTTAAATTTGATTTATAAATTTGGCGTTAGATGTTTGTTGTTTTAAACTTATTAAGAACAAAATAAATCATTCATTAAAATTTTCTTCCATTTGCATTCTGCGCAAAAGCTCGTGAAGTTTTTCTTCGTTATTTTTCTTATCTACAATTCCCAAAATAGAATAAACTTTTGTTTGCCCTATAACTCCAACTTCCTTAACCTTTAAATCCTTCATTAATTTTTTTCTTA
>CAYNLR010000021.1:0-2410 GCA_964398135.1 Candidatus Woesearchaeota archaeon | reverse complement strand
CCTTCCTGTGCCTGCACTGTGTACAAGGTGGGAAATAAGTTGAAACAAAAGCGTGGACTTTTCCGTATCAAGATCTGAAATTTTTTTAGCGAGCAAAATTGTTCCGCCAATGCTTGTGTATTTTAATTTTTTGTTTTCTATTGAAGAAATTAAGTCCCCTGAATTTATTCCGATATTAAATTCTATTTTATCTCGGAATTTTTTATTGTACTCTTTTAATTTTTTAAATATTTCAAACCCGGATTTGACAGCAAGTATTTCGTTGGCGAAAGTTTTTGTTGTTAAAGGAGAGAAAACAATCATCACATAATCATCGTTAAAATCAATCATCCCTTTTTTTCTCTTCGCTATTTCTAAAATTTTTATTAACTCTTCTTTTGCATTTCTTCCGAGTTTATTTTTTAGTTTTATGCATACAACAGCTGATTTATTTTTTTCACCTTTTAATACAAGAGAGGATTCCGCTATTCCGCTTTTCGGTTCTAACTCTTCTACTGCTTGCTTTTGTTCCTGTTTTTGTTCTTGTCTTTTGAACGGCAATTTTATTTTATCTCTCAATTTGACTGATTTGTTTTTGAATCTGAAAAAAATTATTGAACCAAAACTTAATAAAACAAGTATAATAAACGCCCATAATATTGATTTACTAAATATCCTCGGTCCTTTTAGTTCGCTTATTGAAATTACATCTCCTGTTAAAGGAATGATTTTTTTCTCAGAAATGCTGCCATCACTGACAATCACTTCTTGTTCTCCTTTAGGTCCTTTTATCTTAAATTTTCTTTCTTCTCCGATCGGAATCGGTGAGCTAAATTCTTTTTTTATTTTTTTTCCGCCAACTATAATTTCGATTGTTTTGTTATAAGGGCAATTCCCTATATTTTTTACAGTGAAAATTGGGCCTGAAAAAGAAAACTTTGCTCGCTGAACCGGTTTAACAACAAAATCTTTTTCTTCGTTGACATTTTCAAATGAAGCTAAAATCTTCCATGTGCCGGCTGTTGCATTTGTTGCAAGATTTATCGAGCTGATTTCTCCTGAATTAATTGTCATGTGTTTTTCCTCGCCATCAGGAGAGATAATCGAAATAGAAATTGCTCCTGACATCTTTTTTCCGGCTTGGTCAAAAATGTCCGCTCCAAAACTAAAATTCTCTCCAGGAATTGCCTCTAATTTGGATAAACTTATTTGAATGAACTGCGGAACCTGATTTATTTTAATTGATAAAGTTTTATTTGCATGATTTAAAATTTGATTATTAGCAATATCATATAAAAATAAATTCAAATCATAATTCCCTGCTTCTGTTGTCTCCGGTGTTGTGAATGTTTCTGTCACCATCCCATTAACCACTGCTTTACTGAAATCAGCAATACCGGATGCTTCAACAAACCCTTCTAATGGCTCGTTATTTGCTTTTATTGCTTCTATTTTCAGTGTTATTGTCTCACCTGGATCATAACTTTTCTTATCAAGAGTCGCTTTTATCGTAATTTTGTCTGTTATAAGAAAAGTTTTTGTTGCAGCTTCTTCATCACTAATTGAGGCAAGAATATAGCAATCCCCTCTCATTTGTTGAATGTATTGCGGAGTCAAAGGAAGTTCTATATTTATTTTTTGTTCCTCTCCTGCCTTAAATCTGTTTGCAATAAATCTTTCTATTGTTAATGATTCATTATTACAAACCAATTTTATTTCAAAAAAACCCGATACCGAGGCTGGCTTTGTTGTCACAGTCAAATACAATTTATCACCCAAATTATAAATTTTTTCAGGTTCAGATACTAAGATTTTTGCATTTGCGAATGAAGTTAAAATTAGTAAAGTGAAAAATATGCTAAGAAACATTAATTCTTTTTTCATAATTCTTTGACGAGAATTTAGTATTTAAATATTGCTGTGTTCTCGGTAGAGATTTTAAAATTAACGGTCTTAACGCTATTCAAATTTAAAATTTTTATTGTTCTTTCTTTCATGCAAAAATATTTGGTTAGGAAGCATTCAGCAATTCAATCACTTAAAATTTTTTAGAAGTTGATTAATGCTTATTATGGCAGGCAAAGATAATCAAAGAAATAGCAGGATTGCATCAAAAAGCTGCACAGAAAATAAAATGGTGTGTGCAACAAGAGCTCAATTATTGTGTTTAGCTTTAAAAGAATTGGGTTACAAACCACCAATACTAAGATATTTTATAAAAGGGAAATAAAAATGTGGATGAAAGAAGATTATCCGGCAAGTTAAAAGACGAGATAGAATTTTTTCTGTATCCTAACATTGATAAGAAATTATGCATAAAGTATATTGAAGAGTACAATCTTCAAAAATTTAAATCAATACTTAACAATTTCTTCACTAAAACCCTATAAAGCTGAGATTAAGAAAAGCAAGAAATAATTAATTTTTTTAT
>CAYNLR010000020.1:0-6812 GCA_964398135.1 Candidatus Woesearchaeota archaeon | reverse complement strand
ATTTTCAATTTTAAATTTAACATCAAAAGAATCTCCATGATTAATTGTAACATTATCTCCTGTAACATTAACAGGATTTCTGTCGATTGCGCTTGCAAAGCCTAAACTTAAAAGTAAGATTGCAAAAATTCCAAGCAAGGGCAATATTTTTTGTGCCATTTTTGTTGTAATTTTATAATCATAACACCTTTATAAATCTTTCGTTTAGTTTAAATTTTAATTAGGATCTGCTATTAATACATCGTCGATAAAAAGCAAAGGTTTATAAATTCTTTGAACTTCTTATTTTTAGGAAAAAGAGGTAAGATGGTGAAAGCAAAAGAGAATCTAATTGGTGCGTGGGCATTTTTAATTGGAGTTATTTTGGCTGTTGTTGTCGGACTTTCTCAAAAATATCTTGCCAACTCCACGAGCAATATGCCATATGTTGTGCTTGTTATCCTTGGTGTTATTGTCGGATTCTTGAATGTCGGTGATAAAGATTCTATAACTTTCTTGCTTGCTTCATTAGCTTTAGTAATTGTCAGCGGGTTTGGCCAGTCTTCTTTAATTTATGTTTCTAATATCCCGATTCTCGGTTCATTAAACGCTATCTTATCAGCTCTATTGGTTATGTTTGTGCCAGCAACGATTATTGTTGCATTAAAAACAGTTTTTAGCATTGCTAAAATTTAAAGCTGGAAAGCTGGTTGGTGTTGTATTAATTAATTTCAATACCAGAAACAGTCTTTAGTTAAGATAGTTATGCTTCCTTGCTACAATTCTAATCTCTTACTTCACTTTTTTATCTGTCCTTACTCTCAACAATTAATCTCTGGACTTCCCATTAAAATTAAAAACTACAAAAATTCCAAAATATCTTGGTAGTTAATTATCTTAGGATTTTCTAAAGCAAGCCCCGGACAAGCAGTATTAACCCAAATTTTAATATCCGGAAAATTCTCGAACTCTTCATCGCGAATATTATCTGCTTCAAAAATATAAACTTTTTTATTCAATTTTTCTATTTTCTTCTTTAACTGCTTACTATTTTTATAAAATTGGCCGGGCTTTATTGAAACAAGAATTCCGATTTTATCAGCCATTAAAAATTTTTTTTGTTTGGCTTTTATTTTCTGCTTAATTCTGTCTATCTCCTGTCTTGTAATTTTTTCGAGTGTTTTAGTATTGAAAACATAAATTTCTCGGTTTAATTGAATAGCATTATTAAGCGCATGGAATTTGCCGTCGGCAATTAACAGAAGTGTGTCTGCTTTTTTGTCAAATGCTTGAGATTGGCAACCGAGAACATGGGCTTTATAAAATGCTCCTTTTTTTATAATTATTTTTTTATTAAGTCTTTCGAGATATTCTTTTATTTTCGGTACTAAATCAAGATATTGAATTGTGGCTGCTAATGAAATTGTTCTTCCAGGAAGTTTATTCAGTTTAGAGAGATTTACAGATGGAAATTTTTTTCTTGCCTCAACATGCATGATTTTCATAAAATTATATAATACAATGGTTTTTAAGTAATTTGCATAAAAAACATCAATCTTAAAAAGTTTGTAGTAACCTGAATTTTGAATTATTTCTCTTAATAAGATTTATCTTTATTGTTCAGTTCTGAAAAATTGGCGCTGGCATTGTGAGTTTATGAACATCACAGAATTTTAGAACTAATTATCTTTGTATTAGCAGTTTTTTTATTGATTTTGGTTTGAATGTTTCTCTTACATAATTAATTATTTTTTCAGAATTAAATTCTTTGCAGGAAAATAAATCAAAATACAATGATTTTTTGAAAGGATAGGTATGAATACTTGCGTGGCTATCGGATATTATAATAAATCCTGTTACTCCGCTTTCTTCTTTTTCTTCATGCTCATAATATAACACCTTCGGCTTTGTTATAGCTTTCATCTCTGTCATTTTTACTAACTCAAGAAGAAAATTTTCTATAAATTTGCTATTCGAAAGTCTTTCTATTTTTTCGCACTCTTTCAAATCAATAATTAAATGAGTTCCGTTTTTCATTTCCTATCCCCATAGTTAAAATTGTTTTCCTAAAAGATTTTATAAAATCATTGTTGGTATAATGCATGTGATTTAATGGAGCTCGGCGCAAGGCGAGAAAGTTTTGAGAACCTGGTCATAACGAAGCAAGTTTAAAATTTCCGAATAATTGTTGTTTAAAATTATATTTATATTTAAATATTAACCAATCTAATAATTTACATGACTAAAGAAGTATATAGGGTTGAAGATTTTGATAGAAAAAATATAGGTAGTTTATTTAGTAATTTAAAAGACGGGGAGCTTCTATCTGTTTGGTCTCCAATAGAAGTAAGATTGCTCGCAGAAATAAGTCCAGTAACTGTAAAAAGGATTAACGAAAGCACTGGTTTTAAATATGAGATTTCTTCTAAGAATTTGGAAGAACAGGCAAAAACTCTTGCTGGATTCTTAATGTTATCTATCGATAATTCTATTTTCAAGGGAACGATGCAATCAACAATGGTTAAAAGCAAAGTTAGAAATCTTGAGATATTATATGAAGCAATAGGAGAAGAGTGCCCAATATCCAAGGAGGATGTTACCGACGATAATTTTATTGATTTTGCTTATGTTACAAAAAAGTTAGCATTATCTATTGCAAAGAGATATCAGAGAGATTTTGCTGAAACGCACAGATTAGAACCTCAAAATCATTTGAGATTCGTTAGTTTTTTTGCTGATTTATTTGGAAACAATCTTGAAAGAGTCATTCAATATGGCTCAAGTGTAAAGGGAGACGGAAAAGAAAAAGATATTGATTTGATGCTCTTATTAAACAAAATAAACAGAAGAACTTATGATTTGATTAACGGAAAAAGGGAATATGTTCCAAGTGAAAAACCTGTTGGAATTGTATTGTTGCCGTCTGATGGATTAAGTGCTTATACAGAATGCAATTATCATTGTCTTACTATAGCACGCGAGGGAAGACTTGTTTATGGTGAAGCTATTGATTTTCCGGTTTTAAGCGAAGAAGATTCTATAAGAAAGATGTATTTTAAGGCAGGGAAAGAATTAACAAGTCTTAGAAATGCTTTAGGTGATAAAAATAGACAAGAAGCATTAGCCCAGAGACCTGAATTTTTAAGAGACACATTAAAATTAGAAATTTGGATAAGAAAGGCGTTGTTGCAACAAGAATTAGGAAAATATTTATCAAAAGATGAATTTCTAGAACTGGAACCTGTGCCAATAATTGATTTGGGAAACTCTCCATCTATAAGTGAGGTTAGAAGTGCTCTCTATGATGCAAATTGCAGAGTAAAAAAGAGAATTGAACAATACTTCTCTGTGAAAACTGGGAATTAAACAAGAACGCTCTGGCAGATTATCAAATTGAAGCTATAGGGTATTAAGTGGATCAGCTCTTACAGAATATTCGACAAATATTTGCTAACACAAACATCATTTAATCTTTGTTAAACGACCCGAACGAAATGAAATGGGAAGAGAATTTAAAGCAGTAACAAAAATTTCGTGAAGCTGGTTAATATTTATAAATCAAAGCATTTCAATTATCATATGACAAAATTAAAAACTTGGCAGGATATAGAAAGATTTGATGACATAATTCAATTAGAAGAAAGAAAAATAATTTCAGAATTAGAAAAGGAATCGAAAGCAAAATGTCTTTATCTGCGAAAAGAAGGAGAATTTTTTTATTATTGCGGATTGAATCTTCCTCAATTAAAAGATAAAAAACCATCACCTTCTAATCCAATATATCAAAAACATGTCAGCATAATTGAGATGCAATTACATTGTATGGATAATTTTAAAACATGTTGTTTTTATTCAGGAAAACTTAAAAGATAAAAATTCATTACTGGCTTGAATGTCTTAGAGTTATAAAAGTTGATCAATAAAATTGTTTCTTTTTCTAACCTAATTTTTTGAATGCAAGCATGACAATAAAGACAAAGCCATAAAATTAGATAAAAGCAGAAGCGGAATAATCAATTAAAATGAATAATGGTTTTACAATTTCTTGAAAAAATTGAGGTTCTTATTTAAATGAAAAATAGAGAATCATTATTTGTTATTAACACTATTTCCTTGATTAATTATGGCACTCAATCCATTTGTTTTGAAATTTTCTAATAATTGATGATAGAGAGTTTTACGATATTGGGAGCACCACTCGAATTCATCGCAATGACACATTCCTGGCCAATTCATATTTCCAAGCTCTCCTCCGAAAGGCTTCCAACTACATGCAATATATGGTTCTTTACCGAATCGCTTGTGAGGAATAAAAATATAAGAGAAAGGGCATGGTAGCTTACTTGTGTTTTGAGAAGAAGATTCTACTTCGGCGGCAGGAGTTGAATTTTCCATCTTAAAACCTTTCAATTTCGCTTTCTCGAGGTTTTTCTTCAACAACTCCTTTCTGAATTTTTGCAAAACTTGGTGTTGCAATTATTATGTTTTCTCCAAATCCAGCAATTGAGCCTTCCAAAGCATCAACAGTTTTTTTAATCTTAGAAACACATCTTTTCAATTCAACAACATCTTTTGATTTTAATTGTTTTATGTCAATCACCGCAATTGTATAACCCTCCCGTAAAGCGTTTAAAATTTGGTTAATATCCTCGTAAGATTTCAAAACAAAAGTTTTAACGAGAATTTTTGATTCTGTTTTATCTTTTTCCAAATCAATCTCAATAAACTCCGGTGTGTCTTCTGTTTCCTCTTTCTTTAATATTTTTTTTAATTTATCAAAGACCATATACAAGATTAAAATATTTAGTATTTAAATATTTATGTGATATAGTAAAATAAATTTTATTTTCAATCATCAAAGATTGATTATTCCTCTTCTTCTTCGTCTTTAAAAGTTTGAGGGGAGATTTTCTTCATGATTTCATTTCGTAAAGAATCGAGTTTATCAGAAAACTCTTTTTCTTGCTTGTCAATATTTTTTATTCTCAACTCTATTAATTTTTTCTTATCATTTAATTCTTGCGCAAGTTTTTCTTTTGAAGTTTTGAGCATTATTTGTCCACCAACAACCTTAAAAACATCTCCTTCTGATTTGTCGAGTTCTTTTAAAGCAAAATCTGTCTCATTTAATTCATGCTGAAATGCTTGTTTTTGTATTAACAGCTGCTGAAAACTTTGCTCAAGAATCTGAGCTTCTTGAATTTTTTTTCGAGTTTCTTCATCAAGATTCTCGAAAAGGTTTTCATCTGACATTTTATACTGCTTTTACGGTTTTCATTTTAGTGCGAGGTTTGAAGAAAATTCGTGAGCCGCAATTTGGACACATAAATCTTTTTTCCAAATCTTTTGATTTGATTTTCTTGCCGCAATTAAAACACTTATATTGTGCCATATTTTTATTTATTAAAATAAGTTTTTAAACCTATAGGTAATAAGCATTCCCTGCAAATACTTTCTTGCATTTATTGCATTTCCAGATTCCGCTTGCCTGTCGTTTTGCTGTGCCTTTACAAAAAGGGCATTCTTGTTTTTTTCTCTGAATTTTTTCAACCTCTACAAGCCGTTCTTTTATTTTTCCATATCCGGCTCCAAACCTTCCTGCTGCCCCTATTTTCTTCTTTTTAACTGTCATTTTCTTACTTATTTAAGTTGGTTTTTAAAGTGTTTGGTTAAGATGGGGCTGCCCAGATTTGAACTGGGGTCGGCAGGTATTCAGGAGGGCTCAAGATTCCAATAAATATAATTTAGGATATCTTGAGTTACTCACCCAAACCTGCAATGCTAAACCAGGCTACACCACAGCCCCTAAACTAATTAACTAAAACTAATTTATAAAACTAATTATTCTTCTTGTTTTTCACTTTGTTTTTTAGTTGCTTCTTCTGCTGCTTTTTCTTCTGCCGCTGCTTTTTCCTCTTCTTCTTTCTTCTTAACTTCTTCTTGCTTCAATTGTATCTCTCTAAAGAAATCGTCGAGACGTTTCCTCTTTTCTGGCGAAACCTCTGTTTTCATTGATTCTATTTCCTCTTTATATTTTCCATTCTTAATTTCCTCTAAAACTTCTTTTGGATCCTTATTTTCGATTAAAACTCCCATTGACATACAGCTTCCGATAACTGATTTTAACGCAGAAATAAATTCTTTAGCCAACATATCAGGATATTTTTGTTTTGTTATGGAAATAACCTGCTCTATTGCTAAATTACCGACGACAAATTTTTTTCTTTCACCTGATGCTTTTTCAATTCCGAGTTCTTTTTTTATTAGAGCAGAAACCGTTGGGGTCATTACTTTAACTGAAAAAGATTTTGTTTTCTCGTCGATGTCAAGATGAACAGGTACCTGCAAACCCTTAAATTCTTTTGTGGCATTATTAACCTCAGAAATCACTTTAGCTATGTTAATCCCCATTGGGCCGAGCTTTTGAGCTAGTGCTGGCCCTGGTTTCATTTCTCCTCCATCAACTAATAATTTGATTAGCATTTTATTTTATCAACAGGTTAATTTAAAAAATTATTCATTTTCCTCTGTCTCTTCGCTTTCTTCCCTTCTTATAACCCTTATATTATCTAACTTAACAGTAACAGGAATTGGCACAACCGCACCAAGAAGAGAGACAATCGCTTCTCCTTTTGTCTTATCAACTCTTACAACTCTTGCTTTCTCTTTTTTGAACGGCTCTGCAATAATCTCAATTATATCTCCTTTTTCTATTTTAGTGTCAGCAGTTATCGGTTCTAACATTGGCTTCACTTCTTCATAAGAAACTGTTTTTGGAATTATCCCTTTAACATACGGAAGATTAAACACTGCTTCTTCTGCATTCTCTCTGT
>CAYNLR010000019.1:0-7119 GCA_964398135.1 Candidatus Woesearchaeota archaeon | reverse complement strand
AGGTATTCAGGTCATAGTTTCAGTTAGAGGAAATACTTACTCTACAGAGTACACAGGAGATTTGCCAGGTCCGAATGAAGATAAAGTAATAAATGTAACAAATGAGAGTTTAGGGCTTTCTCTAGACGACATGGGAAAAATAGAGAAAGTAGAAATTGCTCCAATAATTAAATCTGGAGGAACAACAAAAAATTGCGGAACGAGTGCGTCAACACGAGTAATACCATATTGTTCAGAGTAAATCACTTATAATTTTTTAGCAAACTTATAATAGAAGGAATCTGAAAGATTTTGATAGAGTATTTTATATTTTTTTAGATTTTTTAATTAATAATTTTCATAATAAACTTTTATTGCCACGCGTAAATTTGATCCTTTGATAAATTTATTTTATAGCAAATCCCTCATAGTTATAATGTGTTTTTTAATTTTAAAAATCAAATTTCTGAATATTTTAGCAGCAGAGAATTTATTAAATGAAGATTTAGTGAACGGAAAAGAGGGTTAAACTTTATAGTTAGCACTGTTTGTTAGAAAAATTAAGGGAATTGGCTGTTAATTTAGGAAAGTGTTATAAAGTCGGTTGTTTAGATTTTAGTTAATTATTTAAACTATTAAATTATGATAGTAATATGAAAAAGAGGCGAATGGTTTTTTCAACAGTTAGGTTGTCGAGTTTACGCACCTCAAAACTTTCACAAATTTGGGTTGAGACTGTAACTTACACTTTAATAGGGTTAGCAATAATTGGGATTTTGTTGGCAGCTACAAAGCCAAAGATTGATAAGCTTAAAGATAAAATGATAATTGAGCAGACAATCGACTCAATGAATAAGATTGATTCTAAGATTTATGAGGTGCAAAGAGCTCCAGGAAATAAGAGGGTTTTGAATGTTAAAATTTCTAAAGGCAGGTTTATAATAGATGCGGCAGAAGATAAACTTAAATGGGTTTTAAAGTCAAAATATCAATATAGCGAAGAAGGGACACCAATTAGTTTAGGAAATTTAAATATTCTCACGACAGCTGGAAGCCCTTGGGTTGTTGAGTTATGGGTTAACTATTCTGTTAATCTTACCTATGAAGGAAAAGATGTTTTGAAAGAGCTTACAGAAACAACAGCTCCTTATTCATTAAAGATTGAAAATTTCGGGAGTTCTGGAGGCAAGACACAAATTGATTTGAGAGTCTGATATTTTATGGCAATATATTTAAATTAATTTATTTATATTATGTAGAGGTGAAAATGTCAGATATAAAAATTAATCTTAATCCTCAAGTTCCGTCTATTCCTCGAGGGATTGAAAAAACGCAGGTTGATATTAGATATATGTTAATTGCTCCGTTTGCTGATGCCCATATTCATTGGGACGAGAAGTCGAGCGAGGTGGTTTATGATTTGGAAGAACCTGTTTTGAATGAAGAAAGCCAGAAAAATTTGGAAAAAATTAAGACAGCGATGCAGGAGATGGTTAATGTCGGGGTGGAGGTGGGGGTGGGTGAAGAAGGTTTGATTGATTACATTGATAAATCAGCAAGAGTAATTATTTCTGAGGCCGGACTTAAGGTTAGTGAGGAGGATTACCCGAAAATTTTTTATTATCTGTATCGGGATTTTATTGGATTAAATGAGATTGAAGGATTGATGCATGATTATTATATTGAGGATATTGAATGTAATGGAGTTAATCAGCCGATTTATGTGGTTCACAGGGTTTTTAGAAACCTCAGGACAAATATAAAATTTACTTCAATTGATAAGCTTGCGAGTTTTGTCGAGAAACTTGCCCAAAAAGCAGGAAGATACATTTCATATGCCTCGCCTTTACTTGACGGCTCGCTACCTGATGGCTCCAGAGTTAATGCAACCTATACAAAAGATGTTACTTCTAAGGGTCCGACTTTTACAATCAGAAAATTTACAAAAATTCCATGGACTCCTATCCAGCTCTTAAGTTTAAATACCCTATCCCCAGAAATGCTTGCTTATTTTTGGATTCTTATGCAGTATAAAATGAATGTTTTAATTTGTGGTGGAACATCTTCTGGAAAAACGACTTTACTTAATGCAATTGCTTTTTTTATCCCTCCAGAAGCAAGAGTTGTTTCTATTGAGGATACAAGAGAATTAAATCTTCCGAGAGAGAACTGGCTTCCTTCTGTTGTTAGGACAGGAGTTTCTGTAGAAGGAATTGGGGAAGTAGATATGTTCAGTTTATTAAAAAGCTCTTTCAGGCAGAATCCTGATTATGTGATTGTGGGGGAGGTTAGGGGAAAGGAAGCGTCTGTTTTATTCCAAGGAATGGCATCTGGTCACGCATCTATTTCAACAATGCACGCAGATTCTGTTGATACTGTTATTTATAGATTAGAAACACCTCCAATAAATCTAAATCCTGCATTGATTAATGAACTCGATGTAGTTGCAGTTATGACTCACGCAATTGTTAATAATCACGAGACGAGAAAATTAAGAGAAATTATTGAGATTGTAAATGTTCAGCCAGACGGAATTGCAATGACTAACACGCCATTTGTTTGGAATCCCGGAGATGATAGATTTTATTTCAAAAAAGACAGCAAAGTATTTGAAAAAATTGAGAAGAGACACGGAATTTCAAAAGAAGAGCTTGAAAAAGAATTTTCTATAAGAACGAGATTTCTCTATGAATTGTATAAAAGGAGAATTTTCGGCTACGACGAGTTTCAGAGGATTATTAGCGAGTACTATAAAAATCCTAAAGCAGTTCTTGAAAGATTTGGCATACAAACAGATTAAAATCATTACAAGAGAATTTATTTTGAATCAGAAATTTTTAAAAAATAAAAATTTTTAATTTGTTTATGGTCCCATAGTCTAGTGGCAGAACGCATCGTTGACGTCGATGAGGCCCAAGTTCGATTCTTGGTGGGACCATCTTATTTTTAAAAATTTAAACAACTTGCATATTTTGCTTGCGATTCCAAACTCAATTTCTTACTAACTTACTAACTAATTAATTTAGAAACATTTATAATATCTTATTCATTTAATTTTTAATGAAAAAATACCTGCTTTTGATAGAGGATGAGAAGCTTTGGAATGATTTTAAGAATAGTATACAAAAAGATATTAATACTGAAATTATTAAATTAATTAAAGAAAAAGAAAAGAGAAGTAAAAAGAAAAATGTTTAGATGTTTTTTTGATAGATATTGTATGTCTTTTCTTGATTTTTATAATTCAAAAAAAAGCGAAAGCTGTAGATTATTAAAACCAAAGAACGCACAAGTGACACTATTTGTTATTCTTGCTATTTTAATCGTTGGAGGCGTGATTGCTTATTTTTCTTTAAGAACAGGAATTAAGCAAGAAATTCCACAAAACATGAAACCAGTTTATAATCATTATTTATCTTGTCTTGAGGAACACGCTCGACAAGGAATTGCATTGCTTGGTGAGCAAGGAGGTAGGATTAAAATTCCGGATTTTATTCCTGGCTCTCAATACATGCCTTTCTCTTCACAGCTTGATTTTTTTGGCCAGCCGATTCCTTACTGGATGTATGTTTCTGGAAATAATCTTTTGAAAGAACAGGTGCCGAGCAAATCAGATATGGAAAGAGAGCTGGAAGAATATGTGAAAGAAAGACTTGTTGATTGTGATTTTTCTGATTTTGCAGCACAAGGTTTTAATGTTGTTGTTGGGGGCGGGGAGGTGAAGGCAAATATAAATGAGCTTGATGTAGAATTAGATATTAATAATCCTATTGTGATTTATTTTGATAATCAATCAGTCCTAATTACTAATCATAAAATCAATTTGAAAAGTAAACTCGGAAAGTTTTATGATATGGCAATTGATGTGTATAATTTTGAAAAGAAAAACATGTTTTTAGAAAAATATGCTCTTGATGTTATGCGCTTGTATGCGCCTGTTTCTGGAATTGAGATAACCTGCTCACCAAAAGTTTTTGTTAAAGAAAAAATTAGAGAAGATTTGGTAAAAGGGCTTGAATCAAATATAGGGATGTTAAAATTGAAAGGAAGTTATTATGATTTAAAAAGCAAAGATCATAATTATTTTGTTGTAGATATAGGAAGAGATTTTGACGAGAAAGTTAACTTTATTTATTCGAGTACATGGCCATCAAGAATCGAAATTTATGGTGACACAATTGTTGAACCAGTAGGACTGCAAGAAGGAATGGGAATCCTTGGATTTTGCTATGTTCCTTACCATTTTGTTTATGATATTGACTTTCCTGTTTTAATCCAATTTTATGACAATGAAGAAATTTTCCAGTTTCCGATTGCTGTAGTGATTGATAAAAATCAGGCAAGAAAAGCATTACCGACGAGCGTAGGAGTTTCTATCGAGCCGGAAATTTGCAAATACAAGAACCAGAATATTAGCATTTACACTTATGATTTAGATTTAAATCCTGTTGAAGCAAACATTAAATTTAAGTGTTTGAATACTGAATGCAGAATTGGGAAGACAAAACTCGTTAACGGAGATGCTGTTTTTGAAGGAAGTGTTCCGCAATGCGTAAACGGATTTATTTTAGCAAGTGCCGAAGGTTATGCTCCTGCCAAATATCAAATTTCAACTAATGAAGAGAGTGTTGCAAATGTTGTTTTGCGTAAGTTATATGATGTGAATTTAAGTTTATCTTGTGGAGGCAAGAATGTTGGGAAAGCGTTAGTGAGTTTCACTTCTGATGATTATTCTACAACAATAGTATATCCTGATATGAAAAATGTTAAGTTAATTGAAGGACAATACAAGATTAAAGTTTATGTTTACAGAAATTCAAGTTTGAAATTCCCAGCAACCTCGACGAGAAAATGCGTCGAGGTACCGAAGGGCGGGATTTTGGGATTGGTAGGAGAAAAAGAAGAAAAATGTTTTGATATTAATATTCCTGAAACAGAAGTTGGGTTTGTGGTTATCGGTGGGGGCGAGGCTAATGATTATTTCACAGAACAAATGTTGAGAGATAAAAAATTAAATATTAATGTTCCTTTATTTAAAACTCCTGAAAATTTACGGGAAGTTCAAGAAAATTATATTAAAGTTGAAAGTTCAAGTTTGGACTTAAAGTTTGAATAATGGAAAATAAAATTAATAGGTTAGTTAAAGAAAGTAGGAAGGAAATAATTTTGAAAGTTCTGATTTTAGTTATAATAGGTGTGATTTCAATTTTTTTAGTTAAGGGAGCGGTAGCTCAGGTTTTTGGAAATGCAGGTTCTCCTAATTTTAATAATCCTAATGTTGGGGGATGGCAATCTGTTCAGCCGAGTTTTAACACTTATTATCCTAAAAAAAGCACGAAGGGTGGTCAGATTGGAATTTATGATATGTGGCCTATTTTACGCGACATAGAGAATGAACAATGTGATGCTACGAGTGATTTTTTAATTTCAATCCGCCCGGGAAGTTGTAGGCCTGCTGTTGTCAGAAGCGATTTGCTTGAAGAGCAGAATGTTCCTGTATTTTGTCAGTTAGATGCAATTAGAGTCAACCCTCTGATTAAAGTATCGTATATAAAATCAATTTCTTTTAAAGGAAAATATCCTGAAGGTGTTGCTGGAATAAGTTTCCATCCTGCGAGAGCTGCTGTGAGAAGTTATAGAACATTATTAGGAAGTCCGTTGCTAAACAATATCGGATATGTTGTGATAATCTTAAAGCAAACTAAAGCTGAGAAAGAAATGCCTGATTGGATTAGCGGAAATTTGACAGCAATTATTTATTATGACGCTGATAATGTTTATGGAACAGGCAGAGGTGAGTATTATTTGTATGTAATGTCTGATGAAGATTGGGAGAGAGATTACAAAAATTTCGGATTTTGGTATGGAAGGGGTTATTTGCGGGTTAAAGATGTTGAAGATGGCTATGCGAGAATTGCAGTTTATACAGACAAAGAAAATATCTTTCGAGAGGTTGTTTTGAGGGAAGGGCAGACAAGTAAGGTGATGTATTTCCCAGGATTTTATTGTAGAGCAGGTTTAAAAATCAGATTAAATAAAATCGTTTCTCCAGAAAAACAAGCATTATTGAATATCGACGGGCAAAAAATTTGGGTTAGAGAAGGAAGCAGGATTTTGGGTAATTGTAAAGTCAAGAGAATCGGAGCATTGAGTGACGGTACAGGTTCAATTTACATTCATTGTCCGAGACAAAAAATTAATTTAGTTTTGCAAGGACCGAAAGCGTTAATTTCTGTCGACGGAATTAAAAATGAATACCAAGTAGGAGAGCAAGTTTTTTTAGGCAATAGCACAAAATGGTATTTGGGTTATGTAGGCAACACTCCTAAGAATGTTAAAGGAGTGGGAGAAAAAGTTGCTGTAATTGTCGGTTCTTCTAAAAAAATTTCTGATGAAGAGATTGGAAAAATTTTTGAAAAAATTAGTGAGATAGAGCAAGATAGTAAAGATTTTAGTATCGAAGATTTTGAAAAAAAGCTCGGCGCAAGCTTCGGAATTTTTAAAAAAATCAAGCTCAAAGTACTACCATCAAATAATTCCATAACTTATAATTCTATAATCGATGGAAAGAAAATAATTTTTGAAGGAGTGGCAGAAAAAGATGATGAAAAAGAATATGAGCAAATTTTAGAAGAGAATTTTGAAAAAGCAAATCAGACAGTTATGAGATTAGTTGAAGAGTTTGGCGAGGAGAGGGATCTTCTTGGGAGGTATGGTGAGAGGGCTTTGTTGGAACAGGCGAGATTAGCAGAAGAGCTCGGCAAATTTAAAACAGCAAAAAATTTGTATAAGAAGTTTATTGAGAGATATCCTGACTCAAAAAATATTGAAGGTGTAAGAGAAAGGCTGGCAAGATTAGGAGCTTATGATTTTTCAAAAGCGTATGCAAGTGTTTTAGTTAATAATAATTATCATTCAATTAAGGTTGAGAATTTTAAGCCAGTAAGTAAAAGAGAAAAAAACGCACTGATTGGAATTAACGGAAAGATAAATATTTCATATGAAGGAACAATTCTTTTCGAAAATTCTACTGATAAGATTTCTGTTAAAGAATGCAATGTCGAAGATGCGTATATTGGACCATTGATGCGGTCTGACAATTCTATAAACCTTATCACTAACAGAGAAGGGGATTATAAG
>CAYNLR010000018.1:0-7191 GCA_964398135.1 Candidatus Woesearchaeota archaeon | reverse complement strand
CAACTTTATCTAAATCTTTTGGTTCAAAATAAATTCCTTTCTTGAACATTTTAAGGCCAAGATATGCAATCATAGCTGCATTATCAACGAGGAGAGAATTATCGGGACAGAAAAATTTTGCCCCTCTTTCTTCACACATTATTTTGCACATTTCTTGAAGCCGCTTGTTGCATGCTACTCCGCCTCCTAACAACAACTCTTTCTTGCCAGTGTGTGCCATCGCTCTTTCTGCTGATTCGACTAACATTGCAAAAACATGTTCTTGCATTGAATAAGCCAAATCCTCAATCTTATATTTCTGAGATTCTATCATGTTTTTTAATTTTGTTAATATTCCAGAAAATGCGACATCCATGCCTTTAACTGAATAAGGAAGTTCTATTAGATTGTCTTTATTTTCACATTTTTTTGCAAGTTCTTCAACTTTCGGGCCTCCGGGAAATCCAATTCCGGCATATCTCGCAAAAATATCTATAAAATTTCCAACTCCGATGTCTAATGTCTCTCCGAAAACCCTATACTTCCCTGCTTCATAAGCAATAACCTGAGTGTTGGCTCCAGACGCATACAACAATACAGGGTCTTTAGCACCGGTTATTTCTCCAATTTCGAGATGCGCAATACAATGATTCACAGGAATTAAAGGAACGTTTAATTTTCTTGAAAGTTTTTTTGCAAACTTCATACCTTCAATCAGGCAAGGAGCAAGTCCTGGAGCGTTAGAAAAAGCAATAACTTTAATTTCATTTTCTTTAATTCCTGAATCTTCTAATGCATTTTTATAAATTTTATTGCAAACTTTTTTGTGATGCTCAGCAACTTCCATTGGTATCATGCCGCCGGTTTTTGTTGAATAGCAATCTCTAAGATTCACAAGAATTTTCTGTTCATTATTTAAAATTGAAACACCGAAGGTATGGGCTGTTGATTCTATGCCGAGAATATATTCCATATAAAATTAACTATTATGATATTTATAAATAATACTGCAATAACGATATGAATTTATTAAAAAACAAAAAAAAGAAAAATTAAAGTCAAGAATGTGTCAGCTTCCTTACTGACACATTAAATATAAAAAGTTTCTTTATTTCTTCTTTTTCTTTTTTGCTGATTTTTTCTTCGTCGATTTCTTCTTCTTTTTTCCGCCCCTAGCCATCTTTGCTTCACAGACGTTTCCTTGTGCGTCTACATAATAAAGATAGCCAGGTTTTCTCTTGACAGCATTCTTTACAATAACCTTTCCCATTTTTATCCCCTCCTTTCATAAAATATTTTTATACAGTCTAATTTATATTTAAATGTTTCGCTTTTTTCCGTCGACAATTTGTCATTTTTCAGTAATTCTCGTCGAATCTATTTAATCAAAGCGTTTTATGTTGGGATCTCCAGGAGATATTTGCCTTTTCCTGATATATTTAATCTCCAATTTTTTATATGTTCTATTTTTGTGGCATGCTTTTTTTCGTCTAACCAAATCGCTTTGAACGGTTTGCAAAAAAGAGAATGGATAGAAAGTTTTTTATTTTTATTAAAAACGAAAAGAAGCGGTGGAGAATTTTTCTTGAACATTAATCCAAAAAATTTTGATAAGATTGTATTGCAAATTTTCACTTTTATAATTTTTTTCTCGCCGTTGATAAAATAAGTAAAATCCCTTAAAACCATTTCTTCTTTTCTTTTAATTTTCGATAATTGTTATAAATTTCGTTAACACTTTTTTCATTGACTATATTGTGGTGTTTAAATCCTCCGCCGAATGATTTTGGAATATGCATTAGCTCGTGAATAATTACTTTTATTTGCTCCTCTTTAGTAAGCTTGTCAAATTTTTCTGAAATAACCTCTATAACATAAAATCCTTTTTTCAAACCCATGCCTACTTGTATCGCTTTTCCGAGGGCATGGCACCTTGCAATTGTCCCTCTTGATTTAGAGCCGTAACTTCTAATAAATGCAACGTGGTCGAGTAAAATGTGATTCCAAGAAAGTTTCTCGATTATTTCCTCTGCTTGTTTTTTTATATCGTCGGCTTTTTCATATTTTATCGACATTTTCCTTAAAACTTCATTTTATCTCTACAATTTTATTTTTAGATTTAAGACCGCTTAATTTAATTTTTTTATTTGGAAAATATTTTGACAAGAGATTAATAAGAGCGAGATTTGCTTTTCCTTTTTCTGGTTTGGCTTTGACATGTGCTTCTAAATATCCGTCTTTCTCAATAATTTTATTTTCAGAAGAATTTGGCTTTACTTTAATTTTGTAAATCATTTTAAATTAATTGTTTATATTTTCTTGTCTTTATATTATTTATTTTTTTGTTAATATTTCAATCACATCTCTATGCTTCAAAACATAATCTTTTCCTACTGTTTTTTTCGTCCTCACATCAATTGCTTTAATAAAATTATTTCCGAAATCTGTATGAATACGATACGCAAGCTCAAGAGCAGTTGTAGATTCAGGGACAAGAAAGCAGTCAGGAAGAACATTACCTTTTGAATCAGAAAGATTTCCTCCCACCGGAAAAACAGCAATATAATTTAACAAATCAAAAACAACTTTATCCAAAACATCTTGAACTCCTGTTGAGCCGTAAACATCAAGAACTTTTTTCTTTATAGTTTCTAAAGCTAATCTCTGTTTTTCATTTACTTTATCACTAATCTTAAAATCTTTATCTCCTGGTGTGTATTCAATTAAACCTGAGTTAGCTGCCTCTCTTAATGCAAGTTCAAAATCAGCTGAACAAGGAACAATCATCAAATTAGGAAATTCTTTTTTTAATTCCTCGAGATTTTCTTCCGCTCCTTCTTTGTCGATTTTATTTGCAGCAATAATCATTGGTTTAGTTATGCGACGGAGTGTGTGAGCAAACTCTTCCAAATCTTTTTCGCTCCACTCTGCTGGCTTTTCACTATCGCTTCCTTAACATCTTCTTCACTAACCTTTAAACCAGAAAATTGATTTGCAACTTCTTTTGCAAAGTCTTGTTTAGTGGATTGAATTTTTCTTGATAATTTTGACCAAACTTTTCTAAAAATCTCAACATACCACTTATCAAGTTCGTCTTCGAGCATTTTGACATCCTCAACAGGATTACCTTTTCCTTCTTTACCTTCTGAATCGGTTGTCCCTGAAATATCAACGATATGAATGAACGCGTCAGCTTGTCTTAAATCGTCTAAAAATTGATTACCCAATCCTTTCCCTTCACTCGCTCCTTTTACCAATCCTGCCACATCCATTAACTCTACTGGAACAAATCTTATTTTGCCGGTGCAAAAACCTGTTCTTGGATTGCATTTAACATTAAATTCTTTGCAAGGCGCCTCAACTCGAACATATCCAACTCCGTGATTTGGTTTTATCGTTGCAAATGGATAAGGAGCTATCAGAACATCTGCCATAGTAGCTGCTTTAAAAAAAGTTGATTTTCCGCATGACGGTTTTCCAACAAGCCCGATTAACATAATTTGGTGAGGGCAAGGATGTTTTTATAATTTATTTATTTCAACTCTGCCAATACCTAAGATAATTTTAGAAAATAAGTGAATTAGCGATTAATCAAATTAAAACCAACATACAACATTTACAAAGTTCTCGGAGAGTTACGAAAGAAAATTTCATAAAAATGCCTCTGCTATTTTACAAACAAAATAAAAAATAAAAAATTAAGCAAAAGCTTGTTTTACATTATTGCTGAATAAAAGATATCCGCCAATAACAAGTTGTATCACGAGATTTAGGATGTTGCCTGATATGTTTCCTTGTATCATAGAAATTATTGCCGTTAAAGTTCCCAAAGCAGCGAAAATTATCGCAACAATTCTAGCCCAAGGTCTTGCTTGCCATAAACCTCTTCCAACGAAGAAACCGAGAATTCCTAAGCCAATCATAATGATTCCTCCTACCACAAAGAGCCCAGCACCTAATGTTCCGAGTAGAGGAATTTGGTTTGCAATAGTGCTTGTCATCCCAGCACCGGCAAGGAGAAGGAAACCAAAAATCACCCCGAGAACTGCACTAATATAGTACAGAACAGCGATGATTTTTACTCCTGTCGGAACAGGTTGTCCATCACTCATTTTTCATACCTCCTTTCATTTTTATTTTTTTAATTAAATAATTTAAAGAATAATAACTATAAAAAGGTTTGCAAATGAAGTGGTATAGATTATCAAAGCGTTAAAACACATAATTTAAAAATAATGAATGTTAAGTATTCATATCGAGCCCGTAGCTCAGTCTGGTTAGAGCACCAGTCTTATAAGACATTAACTCGTTTGAGTTAAACCGGCTTTCTATGAAAGCTGGGGGTCCTGGGTTCAAATCCCAGCGGGCTCATTTTTGAATAAATCGAAGAGAAAGTAAAATTGAAAAATAATTTTTGAAAATAGTAAATAATAAAAATCTTTTCTCTTTTTAGTTGTATGGAAAAAGTGCGTCTGTCATTTTATGAGGAAATAAGAAAAAATAAAATTAATTCTGTTCTTTTAATGGCAATTATTTTTGTTGTCCTTGTTTCTCTTGGTTATGTGATTGCTTTAATAGTTGGTGGAGATTATTTCTTTTTTATATTAATTGCTGCAATTGTTATCTCAATAAGTTATATTTTAATCGGTTATTATAAATCGGACAAAATTGCTTTAGCCTCTGTTAATGCAAAACCAGCTTCAAGAGAAAAATACAGACAATATTATAATGTTGTTGAGGGATTGTGTCTTGCCTCTGGTTTACCAATGCCTAAACTTTATGTAATGGAAAACCCTCAAATCAATGCTTTTGCTTCTGGCAGAAATCCAAAAAATGCTGTTATTTGTGTCACAACTGGTGCTTTGGAAAAATTAAATAAGCAAGAATTGGAAGGTGTTTTAGCTCATGAGCTTTCTCATATTGCAAATTATGATATAAGATTCATGACTCTAACAGCAATTCTCGTCGGGATGGTCTCAATCATCTCTCAAATATTTTTGAGAAGTTTGTGGTTCAGAAATTTTTCAAGTAGGGATGACAGAAATAACATAAGCGCAATACTTTTTATTATCGGAATTGTCTTAGCAATCTTAGCTCCGATTGCGGTTATGCTTGTTCAGTTAGCAATTTCAAGAAAACGAGAATACGCTGCAGATTCTTCTGCTGTAAAATTTACAAGAACCCCTACTGGTTTAATTAATGCTCTTGAAAAAATAAAAAAGAATTCTGAAATGAAAGTTTCAGGAGCAATCTCTCCTTTGTTCTTTGCTAAACCAACGAAAGCGCGAGAATGGTTCCAGACCCATCCTCCAATTGAGAAAAGGATTGAAAGGTTGAGAAGAATGTAAAAATTAATAGTTCTGCTGTTAAAAATCCCAAACTAAAAATCGAATTCAGGTTTGCCTCGGCTATTATTGATGCAGCAAGTTACTAAGTTGGTGACCGGATTAATTAAGCCGACTTCCAGAAATTTCTTTAAATTATTGAGTTTAACAAAGAATTTATAAATTAAATTTCATTAAATAAAAAATGCGAGTCAGAACAAAAAAAAGATGGGAATCTTTTATAATTCTCTTACTTATTTTAGGTTTGATTGCGCAAGCAATTGCGCTTTATTTTATTTATGAGCAGATGAATGCGTATTTTAATTTTCTTCATCACGAGATTATTGTAAGAAATAGAGATCTTCAATCAAAAATTAATGCAATCACCACCTCATTATCGTCGGTAAGTTCTGTTCAATCGAGTCTTCAGGAAGAGGTGGGAAAAATAAAAGCATCTGTAAGTAGTGATTTTTCAGATATTATAAATATGGCCACGAAGGGAGTTGTAACAATAAAAACAGATGTCTCGCAAGGAACGGGTTTTTTTATTACGAATGATGGGTATATTGTAACAAATTATCATATAATAGAAGGAGCGAGAGCAGCAGCAATTTTTACTTATGACTCAAGACAATATCCTGTAAAACTAATAGGGAGTGATGTAAATATGGATATCTCGCTTTTGAAGATAGAAGGGGATAATTTTTTCAGTTTAAAACTTGGGGATTCTGATGACGTAAAAATCGGAGAAAAAGTTGTTGCAATTGGAAATCCTTTCGGGCTTGCGTTCACAGCAACAGAAGGAATTATTTCTGCAAGAGATAGGAGAGGAATAAACAACTTACCTTATTATTTCCAAACAGATGTTGCATTAAACCCGGGAAATTCTGGCGGGCCTTTAATCAATGCAGAGGGAGAAGTGATTGGAATAAATAACTTTAAAGTTTCAGGAGCAGATAATATTGGGTTTGCATTAGAGATTAACTATGCTATAGACTCAATCAATAGAATTGCATTACAGACATTAAACAAAACAATAATACCTACATGAGAACATGTTAAACTTTCATGCTGTTGGTGGGTTTTCTGAAGTTGGAAAGAATATGAGTGTGGTTGAATTAGATGATGATGCGTTTATTTTTGATGAGGGGTTTTTTCTTCCGCCAATTGTTCAGTTAGAGGAAAAAGATAGGAATGAGTATTCGTGCTCTGAAAAAAAACTTCGTTTAATTAGAGCAATTCCTAATGATTATGTTATTGATAAAATTAGGCATAAAGTTAGAGCTCAGTTTATTGGCCATGCCCATCTCGACCATGTTGGGGCTGTTCCTTTTTTATCAAATAGGTATAATGCTCCAATTTACGGTACGCCATTTACGATGCAGGTTTTAGATTCTTTGTTAAGGGATAATGATTTATTTTTGAGAAATAAAGTTAAAACCATCCCTCCAAACACAACTTTTTATGTTCAGGGGAAATACAAAAAATATAGAGTAGATTTTATCAACATTACCCATTCAACTCCACAAACGACGCTGATAGCACTTCACACCAAAAAAGGAATAATACTATATGCAAATGATTTTAAACTCGACAACAATCCTGTGCTCGGGCTTAAACCTAATTACAAACTTTTAAGAGAAATTTCTCAGGAGGGAGTTTATGCAATGATAGTCGATTCGTTATATGCTGGAACAGACAGAAAAACCCCGTCAGAAAAAATTGCAAGAAATCTTCTTGAAGATGTTCTTCTAACAATCCAGAATAGAAATGACGGGATTATTGTAACAACTTTTTCGTCGCATATTGCGAGACTTAAAAGTATTGTTGAGTTTGGAAAAAAATTAAATAGAGAGATTGTTTTTGTTGGAAGAAGTTTAAGTAGATA
>CAYNLR010000017.1:0-7210 GCA_964398135.1 Candidatus Woesearchaeota archaeon | reverse complement strand
GCATTCCATTTATTTTGATAAACTCTAACCTTATCACTCCTTTTCAAAATGAGAATTTTATCTTCGAATTTCACAAAAACAGTTATCACAGGAGCAATATCGGATTTTGAGTAATCAATTCTGCCATCTGGAAATTTAGGTAATTTTTTAGAAAATTCTTTTATTATCTCAAAAATCTTTTGCTCTTCCATAATAGAAGGAGGTTAAAATGATATTTAAATATTCAGCGTGAGAATTTCATTGAATAAATGTTTCAGGTATAAAATGTTTGAGCTATATTTACAATTGTTGGAAAATAGAGCTCAAATTATATGTCGACGAGTTTTAGAGTTAAGCGAAATAAATCTCTTTAAAAAATCTCGCAAATTTTCTGTTTTTTCAATGTAGTGAACAATTTCTTTTATATCGACTTCTATTTCTGGTGGCAGTTTTCTTTCTCTTAATAACTCTTTAATTACTACCAATTTTTTCAGATTGCCGCATTTCAATTGATAGTTCCATTTAATATAAGCTAACTCACTTAATGTTCCTGCACCTAATCCCACACAAATACAAATATCAGGCAAGGCTGTTACATTATAGTTAGACCAAAACCAATTCGGTTCTTTTCTTAGTTCATGGGCATATTTGATGTAAGGAACAGCGTGGTTTTTTGGCCATGGTTCACCTTTATTCGGATATAAAACAATACATTTTTTACCACCGAAATTTTTATATGCTCTTCCGATAGCGACGAGCATTCCTTTATCACTATTTATCGAGAGCCGGATTTGTCTCAGCTAAGATTTTTCCAATAAGTTTGGCTTTATTTAAGAAAAAATCTTTGGTTTTTCCTGTCAATTTACTAACTTTAAGTATATTTGTTGGCCCGATTATTCCAACTTTAATCGTCGTTTTTTCCATAAGTATAAGGTTGTGAAAAAGATTTATTAAATTTTAGAGGGTCAAGAAATTGAGTAGGGTCTTATGGATTTAAAAATATGATGAAGTGTTTAGATAGAGAGCTCAACAACACAAATCTCGACGAAATTATTAGAAGCTTGGGTCTGGTTCTTAAACCCCCTCCTCTGCACCGCCCCCAACAACAATCTCTTCGCCCTCTTCCTCCTCGAGTGCTTTCATTTTTTCCTCGATTTTTTCTTCTTCACTCTTTAATTTTTTCTCTTTCTCTTCTTTTTTCTTCTTTTTCTTCGGCTCTTCTAAAACCAAAGTTTCTCCTACAAAGTCTTCTAAACTTGGAAGAGGTTTTTCAATTCCGTGTTCTTTCATGTATTCTCGTGCTAAAAGCCAAAAGAATAAGCCTAAAGATTTATTACTTTTATTATTCCCTATTATTACAACATCGATATTAGTTGTATGATTATTTGTGTCGCAAATTCCTACAACCGGAATTCTAATATTGACAGCATCAGCCAATGCATTTTTGTCGAGCCATGGGTCGCAAATCATTAGCATTTTTGTTTCGAAAAAATTCGGTAATTCTGGATTCGTCAAGATTCCGGCGGGATATTTTTTAGTAAATAATCTAACTCCTGTTAATTCAGAGAACATTTTTGCAGCCCTCCATCCTGCTTCTCTCTTGCAAACCAAAGTCCATTCATCTGGCTTGTATCTTTTTATAAAATCAATTGCGTATTTTAATTTTTTATCGACGAGAAGAGTGTTTAAAATAGCGAGCCCGTCCAGTCTCCTTCTGTAAACATATTTTCTCATTGACGGAGTAATAACTTTTGTTCCGAGATAGGAAGCTGTCTTTATATAATCCTCTAATGGTGTTAAAATTGTTTCGTTTTCTTTCTTAGTTTTTTCATTTTTTTCAACCATTTTTATAAATAGATTCAGGGGTTAAAGCTACTCTCCATTTCTGGATTTTGCACCTGATATTTAAATTTGATTAATAATGAGGGTTTTTAAGTGTTTGCAAACACCCCCAATTACTATCTCTCCTTTATTTTATATATTTTTATTTAAAGGAAAATTAGTACAAAACATATTAGCCTTTTCATATTCCTCAAATTTCTTCATTCGTGTTAATGACTTTCTTTATTAATTCACTCAAAACCAGTGGTTAAAAAAACTATGGTATTTATCACAATAATCTTTATAAAGTAACCATTTTTAAGTAATTCATGGTGAAAGGCATATTAAGAAAAATTGTGTTGGGTGGCGTCGTTGGACTTGCAGGATTGGGAATTTTTTCAAAATACGCAAACGCAAGTCCGGTACTTGAAACAACCACAACAATTCATGATTCTCAAGATGCAGATTTAGAAAGAGAAGGAATACAAATTAAGTATGAATGGCGAGTAAAAAATACAACAATTTTTGGAAATCCGATTACAGATTCATTCTATAAATATACAATTAACGGTGATTTGAGCAATTTCTATAAATTTGATCTCCCACAAAATTGGGAAAGGAATGGTTCTGTTTTCGAAAGAACTGGCGGAGATTATTGGAGCAATATTTTACCAGGAGAAGAAAAATCATTCGTAGGATACATTGATAAAGAAATTGCAAAAAACAAAGATGTTTCTTCATTTGGAACTGCACAATCAGGAAATTCTAATAATGACATGATTACCATTCCAGAACCAAGCGCATTAGCTTTGCTTGTTTTAGGAGGCGGAGCTGTATTGTTGAGAAGAAAAAGTTTATAAAGTGTTTTTGTGAATTATTAAAATGAAAAAAATATTTATCTTGTGGCTGGGTTTTCTTATAATCTTGCCGTTTATAAATGCTGCAACCTACAATTCGACGAGCACAACAATTTTTGAATGTGGAAATATCACTGCTCCGGGTGATTATTATTTGAACCAAAGTTTTAACGCATCTTCAAACTGTTTGTTTATAAAAGCAGAAAATGTTTCTATTTTTGGGAATGGGTTTGAGATTATTGGAAATTATTCTAACACTTCAGCTGGAATCCTTAATTATGGAAATAAAAATTTAAGGGTGAATAACTTAACTATAAAAAATTTTGGTGTTGGAATATATCTTCAGGCTAATGCAAGTGATTCTTTATTTGAAAATTTAATAATTGAAAACACTCCTATTACAAGTTTATACATTGTAGATAACTCAATTAATAATACATTCCTAAATTGTGTGTATGAGTCTGAATATGTTGGTACAACATCACAACTAATCAGACAATGGTATTTTGATGTTAATGTTAAAGACCAAGATGAAAATAATTTAAAAGACACGAATGTTACACTATTCAACTCTACAACCGAGATATTTTCTGAGCTAACTGATGAAGACGGAAATATCAAGCAAAAAATTTTAACAGGTTATGTCAATACTTACGGGAATGTCACCACATATTTATATTACATGAATATAACAAAAAAAGGATACGAAACCAATGAAAGCAATTTTAATATTACAGAAAATAAAAAATATAATGTTCATTTGAAAGATATAGAAAATCCTGTTATTAATTTAATCTCGCCGTTGGATAAAACTTATACTTCCAATTCACTCAATTTAGATTTTGTGTTTAATGTAAGTGATGCGAGCAAAGTAGAGATTTGTATTTTATATTTGAATGGGATTGAGAAGAGCAATATAACAAATATAAGCAACCCAAACACAATTTCTCTTTCTGGATTAACACCTGATAAATATTCATGGTATGTGAATTGCACTGACTCTGCAAATAATACAGGAAAGAGTTCAACAGGAAGTTTTGTAATTAAGGCTGCGGGCGGCGGTGGAGGAGCTTATCACGGCGGCAGGTGTGTATATGATCCTAATTATGATTGGGGTTGTAGTGAATGGGGTGAATGTGTTAATGGTGTGCAAACAAGAACCTGCAAAGAAAGAAATAATTGCGGCACAACATGGGGGAGGCCACCAGTAACAAGGCCATGCACAGAAACATTAAAAGAAATAACACCAATAACAACAAACGAAACTCTCCCAGCTACTCCAACACCACCAAAAGGATTTTTTGCTACAATAACTGGTGCGGTAATTGGAGCATTAGGAAAAACAGGAAGTTTAGTTGTAGGAGTATTTATTTTGATTGTTGTTGGAGCTTCGGCTTTTGTTGTGTCTAAAAAAATCACACAAAAAAAGAAAAAGCAAAAAACCAGAAAAAAGTAATCATAAATTTCTGAGGGTTATGCATTTTCTATTTCTCCACTATCTTAATCGATGGCTAAAAATTGGTTGTTATTAGCTGCTCGGTTGAAAAATCATGTGAGTGACGAAAACAGGCTTAATAAGGTAAAAAATTTCTGCTTTTCTCGTCCTCAAAATAAAAATTCAAAAATAATTCCTAAAATAAAGATTATTGAAACCACGCTGATAATCAACCAATTTATCGGAATGTTGTATTCTGGTTTTCTCTCTTTCATTTGCTTTGCTTTTTTATTTATTAGTAAAATCAAAATTCCCATCAACCCGCCAGAAACAACACCGCCGATTCCAAGAATAGAAATGAAGTCAGCGAGATTAAAAATTGAGACTACTAAATAAAGTAAAAGTGGGAAGAGCGAAACCCAAAAAAAAGTTTTGCTTCTTGAGAATCTTAAATCAAATCTAAACATATCCCTCAATGAAAAAGATAAAACAAAATAAGAAGTTAGCATTGTAAAAATACCGAATAAGGCAATTAGGTTTCCTTTTACTCCAGAAAAAGATAGTGTCGCAACCTCTTTTACATTCTCTCCGAGAACCCCTACAAAAACTGCTGAAAAAAACATATAAAGAATGATAGGAATAAGTGTTCCGATGATAATTGCTTTTTTTAAAAGTTTTTCTTGTCCTTTAATTTCCCTTCTTAATTCTGGAATAGACACCAAACCGAGGAGAGAAAACAAAATAACTCCGAAGGGAAGAAAAAAATTGTTGTAATGTACTTGCTGAAAATTTGAAAATTTAATGGTTGGGGCGAGATAAATAAAGATTATGGTTGCTATAAAAACAATTGCCAAAGAACCGTAAGTTTCAACTTTTCTCAACTCTCTCATACCTTTTTTTAAAAGTAAAGTCATGACAAACCAAAACCCTGTTCCGAGAAATAACGGATTTATATTTCCCGGCAAAATTTGAGAAAAACTCTGTCCCTCGCCGATAAGATATGCTATCAAAGGCGAGTAAATCCCGAACATCATTGCAATAAATATTATTTTTTCAGCCCATTTCCCGAGATATTTTCTTGCATATCCTACAAGCTGATAATTCTCTTCATTAACTCTCAAACAAATTTCTCCGAGATATAAATTAACTAAAATAATAATCAAACCGAGAAAAATAAGCCAAAACAATCCTAAAATAAATCCTGCTTTCGAGAATACATACGGCAGCCCTAAAATTCCTGCTCCAATAATTGCTCCGGTTAAAGTAAAAACTGTTGTCCAAAATTTTTTATTCATCATCATATTTATACAAGAAGAGTTTTTAAATGTGTTTTTAGTAATAATTTATGAGCTCGTAGTTTAATGGATAGAATATCAGGCTTCGGACCTGAAGGTGGAAGTTCGATTCTTCCCGAGCTCATCTCAATCACAAGGAAGTTTTTTAAATTAAAAAAATATGAATTAGGTATGAAAAAAGAAAAAGACACCAAAGGTTTGACTGCTGAAAAAGATGAGTTTTCTGAATGGTTTACCCAAATTATGCTGAAAGCTGACTTAGCGGATTATACCGATGTTTCTGGTTGTATTGTTTTCAAGCCAACAGCCTATGCAATTTGGGAAAAAATTAAAGAAGAGTGCGATAAGAGATTTAAAAAAATTGGAATCAAAAATGTTTATTTCCCATTATTTATCCCAGAAAAATTGCTTGCCAGAGAAGAAGAACATGTTAAAGGTTTTGCTCCAGAAGTGGCATGGGTTTCTCAGGCAGGAAATAAAAAACTAAAAGAGAGGTTGGCGGTTCGTCCTACAAGCGAGGCGATTATGTATCCTTCTTATTCCAAATGGATTAGGTCTTGGCGAGATTTGCCATTGGAATTAAATCAGTGGAATAATGCTGTGAGGTGGGAATTTAAACATCCTGTACCTTTTTTGCGCACCAGAGAATTTTTATGGAATGAAGGGCACGGTGCTTATTCGTCGGAAAAAGAATGTATTGAGAAAAAAGATGCAATTTTGGGAGTATATAAAGAAGTTTGTGAGAAATTTTTGGGATTATATGGCATGATTGGCAGAAAAACCGAGAAAGAAAAATTTGCAGGAGCTGTTTTCTCAGAAAAATTACATTATATCATGCCAAATGGAAAAGCAATTGAAGGGCCATGTTTTCATTATGACGGGCAAAATTTTGCAAAAGTTTATGATATTAAATTTTTAAACAAGGATGGAAAAAAAGAATATGTTTGGCAGAACACTTATGCTATTTCTACAAGAATGTTGGGTGTGATGTTTGCGATTCATTCCGATGACAAAGGTTTAATTTTGCCTCCAAAAATCGCTCCGAACAAAGTAGTGATTGTTCCAATTTTATTTGAAAATTCGAAGGAAAAAGTTTTGAAAAAAGCGAGAGAAATAAAAAATGAGCTACAAAAATTTTCTGTAATTTTGGATGATAGAGAAGAATATAAGCCAGGATTTAAATTTAATGAGTGGGAATTGAAAGGAATTCCGATAAGAATTGAGATTGGGCCAAAAGATTTAGAAAAAAATCAAGTTGTTTTGGTTAGGAGAGACAATTTTAAAAAAGAGGTTGTGGAGATTAAAAAATTACAAGAGAGAATTGAGGAAGTTCTTGAAGACATTCAAAAAAATTTATTTGAGAAATCGAAAAAAATTTATTTAGATAGTTTGACTAAGGCTGAAAATTTGGAAGAACTTAAAAATGCTATTAAAAATAAAAAAATTGCTCTAACTCCTTTGTGCAATAAAATTGAGTGTGAAGATATTTTAAAGGCAGAAACAGGCGGAGCCAAAGCATTATTTATTGCAGACAACAATGTTGAAAATAAAAGTTGTGTGATTTGTGGAAAGCCGGCGGTTTATAATGTTTATGTTGGAAAGAGTTATTAACATAAGATTTTTTATGCAGCAGTAAGCGGCGATGAATTAAAATTACAAAATATCAGAAAAAATTAATGGCATCGCGATAGTTGCGTCGCAATTGACATCAACATAATCAGCATCGAGCTTTAGCTTTCCCCATGATTTCCCTTCTTCTAAAGGAGCTCCTGATGAACCTCCTGCTGCTGGAGTGTCTGTTGTTATCTGAATTCCATAATTTG
>CAYNLR010000016.1:0-7222 GCA_964398135.1 Candidatus Woesearchaeota archaeon | reverse complement strand
AGTTGATATCTCGCCGAGAGAAAGAACTGATGATGTTGCGGTTTTGTGGAAATGACAGATTTTTTTGCTATTATTAATTATCCGCTATAAAATTTTTCTTATAGCGTGTTAATCAGAAATTTAAAAACATTTAAAAACCCACTCATCAATTAAATTAACATGGCAGAGGAAAATAATAAAATATACGAGATTGTTGAGAAAGCTGCAAAAACAGGTCATGTTGATAGAGGCATAAATGAAGTGACAAAAGCTGTTGAAAGAGGAGTGGCAAAGCTGGTGGTTGTAGCGACAGACGTAGAACCAAAAGAATTAACGCAACATCTTCCAATTTTATGTAATGAGAAAAAAATAAAACTTTGTCAGGTAGATTCAAGAGAGAAGTTAGGGATTGCAGCAGGGATTAGTGTGCCATGCTCTGCAGTTGCTATAATTGAACCAGGAGAAGCAGATTTAAAATCAATTGAATAATTAAAATGAACACAAAGGGATACGAAAATAAAGAAGGAATAAATTTCCTTCATGATTCTGAATTAAAACTTTTACGCTTAATTTGTAATTGAAAATGTCAAAAACTAAAAGAATTCAAAAGAAGGAGGAAAAACAACAATCAGCTTCAAAAGGTTCAGAGAAAATTATAGAGGAGGAGGCGGTGCCGGCGGTTGTTAAAGCAATTATCGGCAGGACAGGAGTGAGAGGAGAGTTAACTCAGGTGCAATGCAGGATTTTGCGAGGAAGAAACATGGGTAAGCAAATACGAAGAAATGTTCGCGGGCCTGTGAAACCGAGAGATATTTTAATGTTAAGAGAAACAGAAATTGAAGCGCGTAAATTAATGAAAAAAATTTCAAAAGGAGCCTTTAGTTAAAAAATTTTGCATAACAAAAAATTTTAAAATAGAAATGGAAGAAAAAAATTGGATTAAGGCTGATGAAGGAAGCATTTCATCTTTGATTAAACGGAAATATTCCGAAAGAGCGAGAGAGGTAGTAAAAGATTTTTTAGATTTAGAAAATAATTTAGCCGGGATATTTTGGAGGAGAACTTAAAATGCCAGAATGTACATTTTGTAAGAGAAGATATGAATTTCCTCGCGGAATAACTGTTGTTGAAAAAAACGGCAGTGTAAAGTATTTTTGTTCAAGCAAGTGTAGAAAAAATTTCGAAATGGGACGAGATAGCAGGAAAGTTAAGTGGGTAAAAAAATTAAAAAAAGACGAGGAAGATTAAACCAATTGGCTTTTCTTATGTTTCTAAATATACAATTCTTTTCCTGAATTAAGCCTTTTCTTTTATTGAATAAGTATTAACTCCAAGAGTTGAAAATCTGGATCATAATTGCCTGATTGAATAATCTCTAAATTTTTTCATATCAATAAAAACCTCTTTCAAGTTTCTGTTGTAATTACTATTGAGTAAAACCAAATTTATTTCAGATTTTGGCGATTTTTTAGTGATTTTCAGTTTTCTCGTCGATAAACAAGTCAAAACCTTTATAAACCAAGTTTCATTTTTTCTTTTATCTCCACGATATTTTAAAAATTAATTTATTAAAATGAGGTTGTGAAATGGTTGAAAAATACACAGCAAAAGATATTAAGGTTTTAGAAGGGCTCGAAGGAGTTAGAAAAAGGCCTGCTATGTATATTGGCTCAACAGGAAAAGAGGGTTTGCAACATTTAGTTATGGAGATTGTTGATAATTCTGTTGACGAGTGTCTGGCCGGTGTTTGCACAAATATAAATGTAACTTTAAACAAAGACGGTTCTGTGACAGTTGAAGATAATGGAAGAGGAATGCCTGTCGATATTCATCCTGTTTATAAAAAACCTGCAGTAGAAATTATTGTAACAAAGCTTCATGCTGGCGGGAAATTTGACAACAAGGTTTATGCTGTTTCTGGAGGGTTGCATGGTGTTGGAATTTCTGTTGTCGCTGCTTTATCAAAAAAAATGACCGTTGAAGTAAAAAAAGACGGAAAAATTTATTCTCAATCATATGAAAAAGGAAAGCCGATAACTAAACTAAAAATAATCGGCAAATGTTCGAATTCTGAAACCGGAACAAAAGTTAGTTTTCTTCCGGATGATGAAATTTTTTCAACAACAGAATTTGATTTTCATTCATTAGCAACGAGATTCCGTGAGATTTGTTTTTTGAACGCAGGTTTAAAAATTCATTTTAAAGACGAGAAATCCGGCAAAGAAGAAACATTTTGTTATACCGGCGGATTAGTTGAATTCATAAAATGGTTAAATAAATCAAAGACAGCCCTTCATAAACCAATTTATTTTAAGAGGCAAGTTAATGATGTAATTGTCGAAATCGCAATTCAATATTCAGATAGTTATAACGAAAATATTTACGGGTTTGTGAATACAATCAACACAGTAGAAGGCGGGACTCATGTTTCTGGATTTAAGACAGCACTTACGAGAGTTATTAATGATTATGCAATAAAAAGAGGGGCATTAAAAAAAGAAAAACTTACGGGAGATGATGTTAGAGAAGGATTAACAGCAATTATCTCGGTAAAATTAAAAGAACCGCAATTTGAAGGTCAAACAAAAACAAAACTCGGAAATTCTGAAGTTAAGGGAATTGTAGACTCAATAACAACTTCTGCTTTATCAGAATTTTTCGAAGAAAATCCTGCTGTGGCAAAAAAAATTTTACAAAAATGTTTGTCCGCATTAAAAGCAAGGCAGGCAGCGAAAAAAGCAAAAGAATTAGTTAGGAGAAAAAATGCATTCGGAAGCGGGGGGTTGCCGGGGAAACTGGCAGATTGCTCAAACAAAAAAAGAGAAAAAACAGAGTTATATATTGTGGAAGGGCAATCAGCAGGAGGGACAGCGAAGGGAGCGAGAGATAAAGAGTTTCAGGCAATCCTTCCATTAAAAGGTAAAATTTTAAATGTTGAAAAATCAAATCCGAATAAAGCTCTTGCATCCAAAGAAATCTCGAATATAATAACTGCAACTGGTACAGGAGTAGGAGATAATTTTGATATAACAAAATTAAGATATAACAAAATAATAATTATGACTGACGCTGATGTTGATGGCCAACACATTAAGACGCTTTTATTAACTTTATTTTATAGATACATGCCTCAATTAATTGAAGCAGGTCATGTTTTTATTGCAGTTGCTCCGTTGTATAAAATTACAAAAGGCGGAAAAAATTATTATGTTTATAGTGATAAAGAATTGAAGGAGACTATTGCAAAAATAGGTAAAGCAGAAATTAGCAGATTCAAAGGACTCGGAGAAATGAATGACTCTCAGCTTTGGGAGACAACAATGAACCCAAAAACAAGAATTATGAAACAGGTTTCAATAGAAGATGCGGTTGAAGCTAACGAAATATTTTCAATTTTAATGGGAGACGCAGTTGAGCCGAGAAGGAAATTTATTGAAGAAAATGCTGATAACGCAGAGGTGGATTTATGAAAAAAGTAGAAAAAATTTTAGGAAGGGAAAAGTTTGTAAATAAAAAATATTGTGGGAAAATTTTAAATTTAAAAAAAGTTTTGCACTATGCATTGCCACAAACAAGATGAAACTAAATAAATCAACCAAAAACTGAAATGAAACAAATAAAAATATTTTTTTGTCCAAAATGCAAAAGCAAGAATGTCAAGCATTTTTTTGCTTTGAGAAATTTGTTCGGGTTAATCCCAAAATGGAAATGTCAGGATTGCGGCTTTGAGTCGAGCATTTTTCCAATGCTGATTATCAATGAAAGTAAATTAAAAAAATTAAATAAGGATTTAGCAAAATGACTCTAGAAGAAAAACAAAAACTTAATGAAAGAAAGCAGGAGATAAAGAATAATACTGAAGCGAGAGGAGTGATTGAGGCAGAGATTTCTAAAGAAATGAAAAAAGCTTATATTGATTATGCGATGTCTGTTATTATTGCACGAGCCTTGCCGTCGGCAGAAGACGGCTTAAAACCGGTTCATCGACGAATTCTCTGGACTATGCATCAAATGGGGCTGCAATCCAATAAACCGACAAAAAAATCTGCCCGAATTGTTGGTGATACAATGGGAAAATTCCATCCTCACGGCGATGCAGCAATTTATGATGCAATGGTTAGGATGGCTCAAGATTTTTCTTTAAGATACCCTCTAATTAAAGGACAAGGAAACTTCGGTTCTATGGATGGTGACCCTCCTGCTGCAATGAGATATACCGAAGCAAAAATGGAAAAAATTGCAGAGGAACTTCTCGAAGATATTGAAAAAAAGACAGTTGAAATGCGGCCGAATTTCGATAATAGTTTAGAAGAACCGGTAGTTTTACCAGCAAAACTCCCAAACCTCCTTTTAAATGGAGCATCAGGAATTGCGGTTGGTATGGCTACAAACATCCCTCCGCACAATTTAACAAATACATGTGATGCTATAATTGCATACATAGATAATCCAAACATTGAAATTGATCAGCTAATTGATATAATTAAAGCTCCTGATTTCCCGACAGGCGGGTTTGTTACAGGCGAATTAAAAAAAATTTACAAAGAAGGGCGCGGTAGATTAATTTTACGAGGAAAAACAAAAATAGAAGAAGGAAAAAAACAAAAAATTGTAATTACAGAAATTCCTTATCAAATTTATAAATCAGCTTTAGTTGAAGAAATTGCAGAGCTTGTTAAAAACAGGAAACTCCCAGATGTTTCGGATATCAGAGACGAATCAGCAAAAGGAAAAGTCAGGATTGTTATAGAACTAAGAAAATCTTCTAATCCAAGATTTACCCTCAATCGTCTTTTCAAATACACTAAACTTCAGACAAAATTTGACGTAATTATGCTCGCATTAGTAAACAACCAACCTCAACAACTTAATCTAAAACAAATTATAGAAGTTTATGTTAACCATAGGAGAAAGGTTATAAGAAAAAGGACAGAGTTTGATTTGGATAAAGCAGAAAAAAGACTTCACATTGTTCAAGGACTTTTGATTGCTCAAAAAAATATCGACGAAATTATCAGTATAATAAAAAAATCAAAATCTGTGTTGAATGCTTCCCAAACCCTTCAGAAAAAATTCAACCTAACACAAAAACAAGCCCAAGCAATTTTAGAGATCAGACTTCAACAATTAACTTCTTTAGAATTTGAAAAATTAAAAAAAGAAGAAAAAAACTTGAAGCAGTTAATTAGTGAGTTGAAAAAAATTCTCGGAAACGAAAAAGAAATTCTCAAGATTATTAAAAAAGAGCTAAATGAACTAAAAAAGAATTACGGAGATGAAAGAAAAACAACAATTTTAAAATCATTAAAAGAATTTAAGGAAGAAGATCTTATTGATAAAAAGAGGGTTGTCATAACAATCACAGAAAGAGGTTATATAAAAAGAATAGATGAAAAGCAATACAAGGAACAGAGGCGGGGAGGGAAGGGTGTAATCGGAAGCGAACTTGCAACAGGTGATTTCGTCAAAGAACTTCTAACTTGCTCCACTCATGATTATTTATTATTCTTTACAGATAAAGGAAAAGTTCATTGGCTTAAGGCATACGAGATTCCAGAAATGGCAAACTACGGGAAAGGAAAAGCACTTGTCAATTTACTCTCACTAAAAGATGAAAAAGTTTCCTCAGTAATTGCTGTAAAAAAGTTTGAAAATTATCTAATGATGGCAACAAAGAAAGGAATTGTGAAAAAAATTGAGTTAAAAGAATTCAGTTCTCCGAGAAAAGGTGGAATCAAAGCAATTAATTTAGAGGGAAAGGAAGATACTTTAATAAGCGTAAAGCCTGTTAAGGAGAATCAAGAGGTTATTTTGGTTACTAAAAAAGGTCAAGCATGTAGATTCAATAGCAATAATGTCAGGCCGATGGGAAGAGCATCTTATGGAGTGACAGGAATAAAATTAAATGACCAAGACGAAGTTGTTTCTCTCGAAGTAATTCCGGATAATAAAGAGGAATTCTCGATATTAACAATTACTAAAAAAGGTTACGGAAAGAGGAGTAACATTGAAGATTACAGACTAACTGGAAGAGCAGGTAAAGGCGTTATTAATATCAGAATATCAGAGAAAAACGGAGAGGTTGTTACATCAAAATCTGTTAGAGATAATGATAGCATAATTGTAACAACTGCAAAAGGAATTGTAATAAGGATTCCGGCAAAAAATATTAGGGTGATGGGAAGAGCGACACAAGGAGTTAGAATAATCAAACTACAAGAAGGAGATTTTGTAACAGATTTGGTTAGAGTGCCGAAAGTTGAGGATTTAGATAATAAATAAATCTTAATAGAAAATTATTTATGTTTTATATAACTCAACCGATTCTTGCTCGCTTTTTTTAATTTTTTTTGCAGAAAAACTCTTCATAAAAACATTTATCACTACGTCAAGCAAATAAGCAATTATTAAATATAAAACTAAATCAAGAATTAAGCTCCCAAATTTTACTGGTGTTTCTTCTGGATTATTTAAATCAAATTCAAGAAAACTCCATGGCAATCCTATTTCAATCGTAACATCAATATTTCCAGCAAGTAAAGAACTGAAAGGAAATCTGATAATCCCAATAACCACAACCAATATAAAAAGAAAACTGAAAATCCAGCCTGTTTTGTTTGTCGGCTTCAATTCAGAAGGAATTGCGAATTTTTGATCAGGAGATTTGCCAACTTCAAAATATTCTGTCTTTTTTACTTCCTCTTTTTCCATTACAAATTAATAATAACCTATTTTTATAAATATTCCCATTGCAATTATTAATTCTTTTTGATTTATCAAAATTTTCACACAATAAAAGCCGCTTAATGCTTTTTGATTTTAAATAATTTCACCAAATCCGATTAATCGCCAGTGATTATTGATGTTTCTCGCAATTCCGATTGATTCTTTTTTAAGCGGGACGATGGGAATGCTTAAAGAAATTTCCGCTGTATTATCTTTAATTTTTTTAATTTGGCCGACGGTTATAGAAGTGTTTGCACTCAACATTAAAATCTCTGAAGGTTTTAAATTTTCAACTTTTTCGTGCTTTCCTGTTCCAAAAACTTCCTTAAATAATTCAAATTTTATTTTAATTGTATTTGTAATTTCTGGCAGATTTCCTTCTGTTGATGCAACACATCCTGATAATGAATCTGATTTTGTGAGTGTTGGATCGAGTTCTGTCTCAATCGCCAAGCTTCCTCCGACTCCTGCTTCCTTCACATCGTAATTTCCTTTCCTCATAGAAACAATTTTTGAT
>CAYNLR010000015.1:0-8506 GCA_964398135.1 Candidatus Woesearchaeota archaeon | reverse complement strand
TCCCAAGGAGGGCACATCCCGACATGCCGCCCAAATCAGCTATTTGCCGGTAATATTCGGTTTCCTTTTCATATTGGAAAACCGAGACCGCAAATCAACAGCATATAAATTCTTAAATCACACGACTTCTGAGAGGAAAACCGGCTTATTATTGATAGAGAGATATAGGACGACAAAATGAAAATTGGAACAAATATGATCTACAAAATTACTATTGCTATTGTTTTTCTATTTTCGGCCTCCGCTTGTGAAGCCGATATCTGTAAAAACCCCATTACCACACTTGAAATAAACAATTGCCTATCGCTAAAAATTGAAAATGCAGAGCAAGAGGTTTTAACAAACATTACAGCAACCTTGCCTTCTTTTGCATTTGGTTCATGGATAAAAGCAAAGTATGGTTCTACAGAATATAATATCGAGGGAAATGTTGTGGAATTTAATGATATTTTTATTTTAAACAAAACAACAAGTGATTTTTTCACTTTTACCTTTAAATCCAATAAATACTCCGCTCCTGGAACTTATTCTGATATAATCGCATTAGAAGGAAAAAACAACGCAACAGGAAACACATTACAAATTAATGACCTGCCGATCACAATCACTATCAATGAATCAAAATCTTTAACATTAACATTAGATAAGAAATTGACAAAAACAACAAACGGAACACTTTTAATTAATAATACAGGAAATGTCGAGTTAGCAATTAGTTTAACTTCTGAAGAAAATGCTGATTTTAGTGTTGAGTTTAGTGAAGATAATTTCAATCTCTTGCCAGGACAAGCAAAGTCTATAACTATCTCCTCGGAAGATGCTAAAAATTTAAGATTAGGAGATGACAATAAACTGACAATCACAGCAACAGCAGACGGAGTAACAAAACAAATAGAAATAGAAGTTCCGGTTTCATTTTGCGAATTTGGAGAAGTTGGCCCATTATCTATTAAAGATTTTGATGTTAATAACCTCGACGGAGATGATGATGAGTGGGAGCCATTAGACGAAATTGAAATTGAAGTTGAGGTGAAGAATACAGGTGACGAGAAAATAAAAGATGTCATTGCAGAAATAATGATTCTTGACGAAGATGGTAATGACGTAACAGATGATTTTGATTTGGAGGATAATGAAATTGATTTAGGAGATATAAAATCAGACAAAAAAGAAACAGCAACATTCAAAATAGATGAACTCCCAGCAGATTTAGAGGAAGGAAATTATAGGATTTATGTGAAAGCGTATTCAGAAAATAACGAGGATTTGGAGTGTGTTGATACTTATAGGGGCAATAAATATCACGAAATAAGCATAAATAAAGAGAAAGATAATGCAATTATTGTTAAAGAAGAAAGCTTTACAACCATTAAAGCAAATGCAGGAGATAATGTAGAAATAAAGTTTGATATTTATAATATTGGTACAAAAGACGAGGAAGATGTTTTAGTGAGGATATACAACCAAGAATTAGGAATTAATGAAAAAATTCATGTAAAGGATATGGATGTTGGAGACAAAAAAGAAATTAGTTTCACTGTTAAAGTGCCGGAAAGTGCAGAAGAGAAAAAATATTATATTGACATCTATACCTACTTTGATTATGATAAAGGAGACGTTTTAGATGAAAATTCTTATGATCAAAATTCATTTGACGACTTAGATAAAACTTATAGTGTTCCTTTAGAGGTTTTGAAAACAACAGTAGAGAAGAAACCAATAATAACCGCAACACTATCTTCAGATGCAATTGTTGGAAAAGATTTAATTGTCGATGTTTCAATTACAAATCCAAATAAAGCAGCAGATTTCATTATTGCTGTAACAGATTATGAGTCATGGGCAAGTTCAGCAGATATAGTTCCGTCAATATTAAATATTCCAGAAAACGGAACAGGATACGCAACAATCACATTCAAACCAACAGCTTCAGGTTCACAAACATTTAATATTCAGGTTATTTACAACGGAAAAACAGAAACACAACCAGTTTCAGTGAATATTGCAGAAAAAACAACCTCTTTGACAGAAGCATTTTCCAGAATCGGAAACAAAGGACTTTACGCAATTATAGCAGTATTTATAATCTTAATCATATTAATAATTGCTTTGATAGTAAAAGCAGCGAGCAGAACTGGTAGAAAAGAAGAAGCAGAGTTCTAAAATGACAATTCTTTCTCATAGAATTAATGAATCTTATTCTCTCTTAACACCAACTCGTTTTTATAAAATTGAAGCCTCACTCTCCGGAACAACTCACGAATCTCTTTCTGAAACAACAACTTCTGGTAATAATTTTTTATTGAGCATCGAATCAAAAATAGGAGGAATTGAATACAACGACGAGCCAATTAAAAAAATTAATTGCAGTTTTAGTGATTTAAGTGAAGGCATAGTATATTCTTTTGGAGAAAATGAAATTAGCATGACTCAAATTTCTCGAGAAAAAGCAAAGGAAATATTAGAAGAAGACACAGAATTCAAAGACACAATCAAAACACTTCATTTTAATCCGGCATTCAAACAAAGAATTGAAAAAATAATTAATGATTTATTTAGATAAGATTTTAACTAATTTCTTGCCAAAGCAATATTTCTCTTCAATCTGAATCATAAAAATTCCGATTAGGTAACCAATTATCGCACCGCCTAAAACATCTGAAAAAAAATGGACACCAAAATAAACTCTTGAAAAAGCAATTATGCTTGCAAACACAATCCAGAAATATCTCAACTTTTTAAATTCTTTACTCAAAATTGGTAAGGCAGAAAAAACCAACATAGAATGAAAACTCGGAAAACTTGAATTCCATGTAAGATAGTTGTTTTTAAAAATTAAAGTAATGATAGAAATGGGGTAAGCAAGAAAAGGCCGCGGCCTTGCAATAAAATATTTTAAAATAAAGCTTATAATAACTGAAAAAAAGATGCAAAGCCAAAGAGGAAGAATCCATCTTCTTTTATGTTCTTGCCATAAAAACAAACTTGTTAAAAAGAAAAATAATATAATAATATTGCTAAGGTGACCTATTACAAAAAGAAAACTCGTAACATAATAATTTCTTATTCCTTGAAAAAATAAACTAATCTTAAAGTCAAAAACAATACTAAATAAAATTGCCACAAAAATACAAATTCCGACAACTAATTCACGATTTTTATCCATTAAATAAACTACCAAAGAATATTTAAATATGTTTTCTATGAAGTAATATGGCAAAAATAGATAAAAGAGTGGAAATATTATTGAGATATTTAATAATCCTCGTTGCCGGGCTTGGTAATTTATTTATTTTTTACAAAATTTTCACACCTTTGACAACATATTTATCAGCATTTATATTAAATTTATTCTCAAAAATAATAATTATAGAAGGGATAATCATATTTAATTCAACTCCAATAAAATTAATTCCTGCTTGTGTCGCTGGTGCAGCATATTATCTATTGTTTATTTTAATTTTTTCAACACCGAAGATAAAACTAAAAAAAAGAATCAAAATTTTATTGTTTTCTTTTAGTTTGTTATTCATTTTAAATGTTTTAAGGATTGTAATTCTTGCATTAATAAATCAATCAGTTTATTTTGAATCCATCCATCTTGTATTTTGGTATGGGGTTTCAACACTTTTTGTCGTCGGAGTATGGATTGCTTCTGTAAAAGTTTTCAAGATAAAAGAAATCCCAGTTTATTCTGATTTTAAGTTTCTTTTAGGTGCGTTAAGAAAACCAGCTAAAAAATCCAAGAGACGCAAATAAGATTATAAAACCAGCAATTACTACTCCGCACGAAATTGCAATGAAACTTTTTAATCTATTTAAATTTAAAATCCATGCAACAAGTGTTCCTGTCCATGCTCCTGTGCCTGGTAAAGGAATTGCAACAAACAAAGCTAATGCGAGAAAACCGAGATTGTCCATTTGCTTTTGAACTTTTTCTGCTCGCCGCCTCACCCTCTCTAAATACCTATGCATAAATTTCTTATAGAGGTTTATTTTCATAAAATTTTCATGTAAAAAATCGAGAAAAAAATAAATAAAAAAAATAATTAAAATATTCAGAATCAAAACCAAAACAAATAATGGCCAAATATTCAAATTATTTCTAACAGCATACTCAACAATAACCGGCAAGCCGCCACGCAACTCAAAAACAGGCAAAATTGTCATTAATAATCCAAGCAAAATTTGAAAATCCATTTGTCATACCTTTACATTGTTTATTTGTGCTATTACACCTATAATAAATCTTTCAGCAGCTTTTACATTTTCACAATTTCCGACATTTATATAATAGCAATTTTCTTTTTCTTTCCCTATGCTCGGATAATCTGATTTTCTAACAATAATTATTGTCTGATTTTCATTTGCATGCTCGCAAGTTGCGTAACTAAGATTCATTGCTTTCGCAATTTCTTCATCATTTACCGCTCCCTCAACTTCTCTGACCCACGGAAAAATTCTGAGAAATTTTCCTAACTCCACTTGAGCAAGCGAGGCTTCATAACAATTTCCTGCTGCTGGCTCCAATGAAAAAATGATTTTTTTGTTGAATGAAAATTTTGTATTAATGGAGATATTATTTTTTCTCGGATCATTTCTCAAATAAAGGTTGTAATAGCCGTATAAAACTCCGTCGTAAATAATTGGAAACACGCCGTGATAAAATTTTAAATTCCCATACTTTTCTTCTTTAAAGCTTATTCCAGCATATTCAAATTTTTTCAAGCTCTGAACATAAAAGTAAGCTCCGAGAAAGCCGATGAAAACCATAGCAATAATTGCAAAAAACCAGATTAATTGTTTGTCTTCTTTTCCAAGAAATTTTTTTTCTTTAGACTTTTGTTTAGGATTCCTCTTCTTGGATTTCTTTTTAACTTTTGTCATACTCCTTTATAATGTCCTGATTTTTAAAATTTCTGTTATCAACAAGAAATTTAAAATGTTTGCAAGAAAATTTTTTGGTTTTTTATCCGAATTATAACAAAACCACTATTCACTAACCACAACCAACTAAAAAATTAAGAGGAAACAAAAGATTTTTAAATAAAAAAATTCTTGTGATTTAAAGATGGTGATAAAAAAAATCTTTTTTTTGAGTGTGCTTTTCTTGTCAGTGCTTTGTATCAGTATAGCGAGTGCGTGGGAATTTAACGGAACAATCAAGGATATTAATGGAACTACTTTGGGCAATACTTTAATTAATGTTACAATGTGGACAATGAGTGGAGGCCCTCCGCAAATAATTGGTTCTAACTCAACATTTTCAAACGCTTCGGGGTGGTTTAATTTGAGTGTAGCGGATAATCAAACATGGATGTACAAAATTACCATTATTCACACAAATTCTACAACAAATGCTGTTGATTGGATAGGGCAATCACTCCCACAATTCCCTTACCAAGAATTCCAAAACGGCATGAGTGTTGACTTTTACTTAAGACCTGCAGGAACAATTAATATTACTGCAATTAACGGCAGCGGAGATAGAATTAATTTTAGGTACCAAGTTAAAGATACTAAATTGGGTTATCCTATTGCAGAAGAATTTAATAATCCTGTTAGCGAAGCAATTATTTATGTTCCGAGAGATAGAAACTATTCTATTATGATTTATCCTGAACAAGCTTTGCCTGTGGCACTTAATTGGAATAACTTCTCTTCAGAGTCGTATAATACAAGCTTATTAACTTATAACGCAACAACTCACACTCTCGAGAAAACATTTAATTGTACAGACAAGCTGATAAGAATAACAGGATATCTTAAAAATTCAACAGGAAGCAGTCTTGAAAATCTTGATGAATTCACTGTTGTTTCGTTTTTATTAGAGCCAGGGAATATGATTTATGTTGGAGAAAACGGAGGGATGCCTTATAATATGAGTGCGTGGAGCGGGAGCAGTGACATATATAATTTAACTTCTGGATTTTATAATATAACATTGCCAGGGCCTGTTGAATCAGCAAACTATATTTTATTCGCGACAGCAAGAAAAGGTACAAATTATTATGGAGGTTATAGAAATTTAAGCTTAAATTATTCTTCAAACTCGACTGAAATAAACTTTACAATGTTTCCTTTAATGTCAACAGATTGGGGTTCTGCAAAGAGCAATATAAGTTTGAATGATGCTGCTTCACAAAATAAAGTCAATATTTCAACAGCAAAACAGAGATTTAATTTAATCAATTCAACAAATCATATCTTAGACCAAACACACGCCCATATAGAAGTTAAAGTTGATTATACAAATTATAATGCAACAGAATTTACATTTATGTTGGATGTTTCTCCTTCTTCAGGAAGCGGAAGTTTTTATCTTCCTTTGCTGAATGCTTCTGTTGAAGAAATAAACATCTTCTCACCAAACTATGCTCCAAGGAGAATAGGTAAAAAAACTGCTGCACAAATCTTAGCTAATCCGAATATAACTATGTCAAAATTTAATCCAAGAGATCTTCAAGGGCAAGTAAGCAAGTCAGATATTTTAGTTGGATTTTATGCTTCAAATGAAACATGCGATGTTCCGAATCCTCCAGATGGTTGTAAAATCGGAGAGATTGGTTCTAATGCCTTTAATCCTCTATCTGCAGTAATTGGTGGTGGAAAATTAAGTTTTAGAATTGATTACAACAACATTACTATTCATTATGTGAATGTTGACATGCTTGCTTCTGGCCCTCCTGACGGAGAGTTTGAAAATAAAGCAGGAAGCAGTAATAGTTCAAGTAGTTTTGAAAATGCAATGAAATTCGGTTCTATGGGACCGAAAATATATGACTATGTTTTAGTTTCAATGCCATACATAGAAGGAAGTAGCTCTCAAACAGGATTAAATGAAAGTGCTGATGTGAATGTATCAGTTCCGTTATTATATGAATTAGATGACAGCGGAAATTGGAATTTGATCTGGAATGCAAGTGCAAACGGAACTTCTGGGAGCGCATTAGCAGAAAATTATTCACACTATTCAGAACATTATTCAGAATGGGAAGTTTTAATGAATCAGAATAACTGTACAAGAAATGCTTCAGAATTAAACGCAACTAATCCTTGCTATATTGATACAGAAAATAACAGGATTTGGATTAGATTGCCTCATTTCTCTGGGGTTGAATCAAGCATAACAGGGCTTTTGATTACTGCTTCAGACTCCTCTGACGATACATCTGACGATACTTCAAGTTCTTCATCTACAAGCGGCACTACAACACCTTCATTTTGGACAAGGACTTATGTTTATGATAATAAAGAATTCAGTGAACAAGAACCGCTGACAAAAGAGCTCGCGAGAAGGCATAGAATTAGGATTAAAATTAATGGAACAAGCCATTATATCGGAGTTGTTAACATAACTTCTACAAGCGCAGTAATAAATGTTTCTTCAACTCCACAACAAGCAACACTATTGATTGGCGACGAAAAGAAGTTTGATGTTACAGATGACAATTACTATGACATTCTTGTTAAACTAAACAACATCACAAATAATAAAGCAAATCTAACTATTAGCCCAATTCACGAAGAAATTCCACAACAAACAACAGAAGAACAACAACAAGAACAACAGCAGCAAGAGCAAGGAGAAGAAGAAACAACACCGCAAGAAGAAGAAACAACAGAAAAATCATCAAGATTATGGATATGGATTATAGTATTAGTAATAGTTGTTATCGTCGGTATAGTAGTTTTTTATGGCTTGAGCAAAAAGAAAAAATTTTGAGATGGCAGAGTTGATTTTTAAATAAAGCAATCAAACTTCGTCTAACTTAAATTTTAACGCCGAGCATTTTATATAACCAAGCATCAACTCCTTTAATAAAATTGCCAGAAATATAAACACAGTTTTCATTTTTCCAAACTTTTGTTTCAGAATCTGATGTTACAAAAATAATTAAATTATCCTTACATGTTTTTACTGGCAAATCTCCTGAGCAATTTAATCCAGCAATACAAGCATCTTGATATCTTAGAATATAGCTGCCAAGGTTGTTTAATACCTCGCCAGAAGCCGGATTATTATTGACAAAATAAAGAGGTTTTCCTGAATAAGTCTGCAAGTCGTAAAAACCGCTAACAGAAACATTTGCTACTTCTTGCGGCAGGTTTTGAAAGTAAAAAATTTTCCCATTAATTTCAGCAGCCCACAAGCCATTCACAAGAGTAAATTTTAATCCGTTGTATTCGACTCTCCTATTTGTTTGATTATTGCCGCGAAAAAGAGCAAATCCTGCTGTTGACAGAACAAGTATCAAAGTTAAAATTAATCCAACAATCCATTGATTTCTTTTTTTCTTTCTTTCAATCTCTTCTTTTGTTTTAATTCTCTCCATTAAAAAATTATATAAATTTAGTTTAAAAAATCTCCGCCTGATAGTATACAGAGCATCAGCTAATTCCTTAACAAATGAATAAAAGAAAAAAGAAAAACAGGGTTTTATCCCCTTTATTTTTTTATGCAGTTGAAGCGGTACTTGAAGTAATTGCAGTAGCTTCAGTAGCA
>CAYNLR010000014.1:0-8577 GCA_964398135.1 Candidatus Woesearchaeota archaeon | reverse complement strand
TAAATATAAAATGGGGAGATGAGGATCATATACTTGAATTAATTAAAAAAATTGCATATAGAGACGGAATAGGGGATATTCTTGCAGAAGGTTCAAAAGGTATTGTCCAAAGATTTCCAAAACTTGCTCCGATCCTTTCCCACGTAAAAGGACTTGAACAGTCTGGATATGATGGAAGAGTAGCCATAACAATGGCATTAGGATATGCAACCTCTGATATAGGTGCCCATCATACTCGTGCATGGCCACTTGCAAAGGAACTTGAAATGGGACAAAACTGGTCACTTGAAGAAAAGGCAGAACTTGTAATCTATCATCAAACAGTTCGGCCACTTTTTGATATGCTTGGAGTATGTAGACTCCCCTGGATTGAATTAGGATTTAACGAAAAAAGATATGCATACTATTACAGTGCTATCACTGGAGTAAACACAAAGTTAGATGAACTTTTGGAGAGATCAAACGAAATCTACAATCTTACAAGAGCAATTAATATAAAAAGAGGCATAAGGAAAAAAGATGATTATCCACCAGAGAGGATGTTTGAACTTGCGATTGCAACCGGGCCACATGCTGGAAAAAAATTAAATAGAGAGATTGTTTTTGTTGGAAGAAGTTTAAGTAGATACTGCGAAGCAGCTAAAAAAGTAAAAATTGCTTCTTTCCTTAATCAGGTCAAAATAGTAAGTTACAGACAACAAGTTGAAAAAATTTTAAAAAAAGTTGATAGAAATAGAAAAAGATATCTTGTTGTATGTACAGGGCATCAAGGAGAACCGGGTTCAATTCTCGAACGCATATCGAGAAACCAACTTCCATTAAAAATAAACAAAGGAGACAATATTATTTTTTCTTCGAGCGTAATTCCTACTAAAATAAATATTGAGCAATTTGACAAGATGGAATCAAGATTAAAAAAACGCAAGGCAAGAATTTTTAGAGATGTCCATGTGTCAGGACATGCAGGAAGAGAAGATTTGCGAGACTTAATAAATCTCATTTCTCCTACTCATCTTATCCCGGCTCATGGCGGATTAGATAAAACAAAACCGATGCTTGATTTAGCTTTAGAACTTGGTTATAATAAAAAAAGTTGTCATCTCATGAAAGACGGGCAAGTTTTAAAACTTTAAATTTTTGCATTTTTAATGCGGCTTCTCATTATGTACTTCTAATTAAATGAATTTGCAGGCAGAAAATTCAATTATTAATGAATAAATTTAAATAATTATTTTGTTTATTCTGTAAAATGAATATTACTAAAGAAGAAGAATTGGCTGGCGGGATAAAAAATGCTTTAGAAAGAGGTGAGCCATTACCAAAAATAAAACAAAGTTTTATCAATGCTGGTTATAAACCAGAAGAAGTTGAACGAGCTGCCAGAAAAATTTTGCATCCAGAATTAGCAATACCTCCAACTCCGAAGCCGATAGAAACAAAAAAAATTGAAACCCGACCAATTCCGGCTCAGCAACCAACAATTCAAAAATTACCTGTTCAACCAATTCAAAAACAGAAAACATTTTCAAAAAAATTAATTATCATTCTCACAATTGTTTCGATTCTTATCTTAGTCGGAGCTGCATTACTCGGACTTTATTGGGACAAATTGTTTTAAATTAAAAAATATAAAGTAATTTTTCTGATTAAATAAATGGAAATCTACCAACCGTCTGATGATTCATATTTTTTTGCAGATTTTTTAGAGAGTTATCTCAAAAATAATAAAGTTGATTCTTATCTCGACATGGGCACTGGTTCTGGGATTCTTGCTGAAACTGCAAAAAAATGTGGTGTGAAAAAAATACTTGCCGTCGATATAAATCCTGAATCAGTAAAGTTTGTTAAGCAAAAAAATTTAAACGCACTTGAATCAGACCTCTTTTCAAAATTGAAAAATAAAAAATTTGATTTAATAACTTTTAATGCTCCATACTTGCCTGAAGATAAGCACGATAAAGAAATTGATATAACAGGCGGAAAAAAAGGTGATGAAATTTCTCTCAAATTTCTAAAACAAGCAAAAAAACATCTTACTCCGAATGGAAAAATTTTTCTGCTAATTTCTTCACACACGCCATTAGACAGAATAAAAAAATTTAATGTTAAGATTGTTGCAAAAAAGAAATTATTTTTTGAGGAATTGATGATTTTAGAGGTTCGTTAAGTTTTGGAGTTTTTTAATGTGATATAAGCAATAGAAACTCCGATAATTGCTGTTAGTAAGATAATTAAAATATTCGAAACAAACTCGTCTAATGATATTAAGGCAATTTTTAAGGCATACACTCCGAAGACATATAAGATGAAATAATAAAGATAAAGCGACAAAACTCTCCAACCCGTTATCTCGCTATCCTCAACAACTTCTCTTAAATAAATCGCAATGGCAAAACCTGTCGCAATTAATAATAATGAACCGACAAGGGCCGGGATAACTACAAGAACCTTTGTGATTAATTCTGTTAGCTGCGGAATCGGTAATTCAATTAAAGCTAAATCAATAAATATAATATAAATAGCCCATTTAATAACAGCAATAATTAATTTTATAAAACTCGGGCGGATATTTTTTTCGAGTTTAATTTTTTCTGCTAATCGTTTTAAACCAAAAGCAATTATCCTTCCCAAGAATATTCCAATGAGAATCAAACAAATAGCTACGAACAATCTCACTAAAAATTCATTAAGATTAACACTAAAAAAAGAATGATAAGCAACTGCAAGATTTTCTGTCAGCCCCATTTTCTTATATATCTTTTTTAATTTAAAAAATTTATTTTAAGCGTTCAAGTAAGCCGATTATATCAATTTCATTAACCTGCTCTTTACTTCGTAATTTTCTAATAACAAGGTTTATTTTTCTTAGAGATTTTTTCTCTTTTTCTTTAATAAAGCTTAAACCTTTGTTAATAGCGGATATCCACATCTGCTTTCTCGCGTTTTCATCTGGTACAGGAATGTTTGGATTTCCAAATAAATCTGTTTTTCCTTCTACGACGAACTCTGAATAAACTTTTTCAATCCATTTCATTGCTCCTCTCTTATTTCTGTCATAAATTAAAACAAAAAAAGCTAAGATGTAGTCATAAATAAAATCATAAGGGCTAACTCTTGCGCCGGTATTTTCTTTCGGATTATCGCAAATTTTCATTGCTCGCTTTAATGAAATTTCTTTATCTATTTTCTTAAACCAATCTTCACCGTCAAATTTTTTTCCAGTATGTAATCCGTAACTCCCGTGGACACAATGAAACTTCGGGTCGGGTTGATAATAAATGCTGTATCCGTTTTCGAAAAGTCTGCAACCAAATTCTCTATCTTCCATTCTTTTTAACACATGCTCTGGAAAACCTCCGACTTCTTCAAATGCTTTTTTTGAAACGAGACAGATAGCATTCATATTTGTTATAGGAATTGGGTTTAAAATCTGCAGTTCTGGGTTTAAAAATTTCTTCCCGTTTGTTTGGCTAAGGTATTCTAACGGGAAACAATCTTTATTTCCTTTTTGAATCCCTTTAACAAAATCTATCACCCCGATTTCACTTTTGGGTAAGGCTGCTCGCGGATGACTTTCTCTACCATAAGTCGGAAGATTAATTGCACCAACCCTAATTCCTTGTTTTTCCAATTCTTCAAAAGTATATACTGCTCCGAAAATTGCGTAAGGAGTGAGAAACGCGTCGTCGTCCATGAACATAATGTATCTTCCGTTTGTTTGTTTTGCTCCAAGATTTCTTATCGCACTTATCCCTTTTCTTTTCACACATTTAACATACTTAATTTCAATTCCTTTCTCTTTTGCATACTCTTGATATTTCCTTACTACTTCTTCAGTATAATCCTCGCTTAAATCATTCGCAATAATTATTTCTCTTATCTTCGGTTTTTGCAATAATAGAGATTTAATAGCCCAAGAAAGAGGGTTAAGTTCTCCTTTCAAACTTTCGGGTTTGTAAGGGCAGCGGTTATAGGTTGGGATAACAACCGAAACATCTAATTTTTCATAAGGAAGATTGAAATTATCAAGATAAAAAACATCATAATATGGTTTTTTTATTTCTTCTTCAAACAATTTTTTTAGTTCTTTGTCATTAGCTTCTTTAACAAATTTTTTTGTTTTTAACATATTAAAACCATCAGAAGACAAATTTAAAACCTTGCGAAAAGCTTATAAAGGAAATTTTTCGGCTACCCTTTATAAATCTATCTTTTAGTTCGTGAAATTGTGTGGTAAATATAATTCGAAGATAAAATCCAACAACAATTTAAGCTGGGCAAAGTTTACTAATCAATTTTCTTTCTGAATTCCGATTAACAAGACGATAAAAAAATTTAATTTAACAATGTTAGTTAAATTCTAATTTTGTACATTTACTTGAGTTTGAACAAGAGCTATCCAAGGGCTTGATTCTGGAGCTCCTTCATAAGTTGCTGAAACACCTATGCCATAAACACCATTCTCAACTTTTGTTGTGTCTAATAAAATTTCTTGACCAATAGACGGGTTATTTATCCACTGAATTATAACGTTTGGGTCATTGTACAAATCGCCTTTAAATCCTTGCGGAGCCATGGAAACAAGGATCTTCGTAGCTTTACTCGGAATGCTTCGCAAAGTCACTATTACTACTCCATTAACATTTTTATTGTCGGTTGGGGATATTTTTACTTTCAAGCCATTATTTTCTAAATTAATTTCTTTTTTCGGATGCTGCATTTCTTGATTTTGGGTAACTTGCTGAGTTTCCTGCCCGCTCTCGTGAGTGCCTAAGCTTATAAAAATTACAAGAATAATTACTAACGCTAAAATTCCAAAACCGAGATATTTGAATTTCATTGTAAATATGTTGACTTGTTTCTTTAAAAATGTTTTCTTTTTAATAATCTATAAGCTACTCGTCTTTGTTAAGTAACTCAATCAGAATTTTCTGAAGAAAAGTGTTAATTGAATTGCAAGCAAGAAAGCGTTTGATGGTTGTTATACTTGAATAAAGGAGAACAAAGAAAACAAAGCTTTTCAGAAGAGCTTTGAAGAGATTGTGTCTATTTTCCTCTATGTTTTGACCAATTAATGAAAATTATCCAATACATAAAAAGTAAGGCAACAATACTGAGCCAGTATGGTTTTTCAAAAAGCGGTTCTGGTAGTGTGTTTAGATATGCTATCACGCTCGTTGTTACTATTATAGAAAGCACGGCAACAATTATTTTCCGTAGTTTTTCTTTTTCCATTTTTGTTAAATCTTCATAAATTAATTATTTTAAATATTTTTTGTCTGAGATGTCTAAGATAATGTGTTGTAGTGCATAAATGTGTAGGTGAGCAGAGGAAAAATTTTGAATAACATAAAATTAGTAGGTTAGCTTATTTTATTCTCTTCTTTATTTCTCAGTTTTAAAGAACATTTACACTTATAAAAAAATTTGATTCTATTTGCTCTTATATCGTCTATAAAGAGAGGTGCCTAAAGATGCGAGGATGTAGCAGACAATTCCTATTAAGATGTTTACAACTGCCCCTATCCCCAATGCAAGAGCTGCCCCCAAGCTGGTAGGCCCTATTGGTAACATCAAATTTATAATCTTCTTTAGAAGCCAGACAACTATTGCAATGCCTAAAAGTGACAACAAAAAAGCCAATAAATTTTTTTTAAAAATCTTATAAATAACAATATTGAGGATAATACCTAAAAAGAGAGATAAAATAATTGAAACAAAAAAACTTGGTGCTGTCATTGTTTTTGTGAAGATTGGATTATTTATATGCTTTACCCATTGAACATCTTTTACCTTACAATAAGTTGCATAGTCAGCTTATATGTTTAGAGCTGTTGTTTGCAGTGAAAATAGAATACTTTAATTGTTTCTGATTCGAGGTTAATAAGGGCTGTTTTAATTTAGCGAGTGCGCGCTCGGAAAATAAAATTATGGTTTGTTATTAACATAAAAAATATAAAGATTACAAACTCAAGAGAGATATGATAGTGGTAGATGTAGAAACAACAGGTCTTGATCCAAGGAGACATTCAATAGTGAGTATTGGTGCTGTAGATTTCTCTAATCCTGAAAATCAATTTTATCAGGAATGTAAAATTTGGGAGGGAGCGGAGATATCCAAAAAAGCATTAGAGATAAATGGTTTTTCAGAAGAAGAAATTAAAAATTCTGATAAGAAAAATTTGAAAGATACTATTAAAGATTTTCTTGAATGGGCTGGTAATATCGACGAAAGAACGCTGGCTGGTGAAAATCCGTCATTTGACCGAGATTTTTTAAAAGCTTCATGTGAGAGATATAATATTGATTGGCCGTTAAGTTACAGGACTGTTGATTTACATTCTTTATGTTATGCTCATTATTTAAAGCGCGGTTTAAGTCCGCCAGAAAAAGATAAAAACAACTTAAACACTGATGCTATTTTGAAGTATGTTGGCTTGCCTTCCCAACCAAAACCACATCATGCTTTAACCGGTGCAAAAATGGAAGCCGAAGCATTTTCAAGACTTATGTACGGGAAAAACCTTCTTAATGAATTTAAAAAATATCCGATTCCAGACTATTTATTAAACTTCACCAATCAATAATTTTCCGTACTGCTTTCTTTTGTTCAAGAAAACAATTCTGAATCTAAAGTTTTTGCGTGAAAAAATTTTGCAAGCAGTTCTCTTACTTTACCAACAACCGCTTCCTTTACGATAAATGAAAAAATCCAACTTTCCTAATTTTTATAGATTCTGGTTAACTCTTCTGCATCTTCTCCCTAATATTTATTTTTGAAGCTATTTGCCTGCTTAATTGAAATTTGAGTTCTCGGCAAGTTATGAAAATTTCTGCCTGAACTTTAAATCTTTAATTATTAATATTCCATATCAACAATCTTTATATAATCATCAAAATTTTTAGTTTTATGAAATTCGCTCATCTTGCTGACTGCCATCTTGGAAGTTGGAGACAGAAGGAGTTGCAAGAATTAAACTTTAAATCATTTCAAAAAGCCCTTGAAATTTGTATTCAGGAAAAGGTAGATTTTATTTTAATTGCTGGCGATTTATTTGATTCTGCTTATCCGCCAATTGAGATTTTAAAACAAACATTCGCAGAATTTAGAAAAATAAAAGAAGCCGGAATTCCTGTTTTTATCATAGCTGGTTCTCATGACTTCTCTACCTCAGGAAAAACTTTTTTAGATGTCCTGGAAAAAGCAGGATTTTGTAAAAATGTTGAAAATGCTGAGATTCAGGAAGACGGAAGAATAAAATTAACTCCCCATATCCACAAAGGTGTTGCTATCTTTGGTTATGGCGGAAAGAAATCTGGGATGGAAATTGAAGATTTAAGAAAAGTTTATTTTGATTCTGTTTATCCTCTAACAATTTTTATGGTTCATACAACAATCAAGGATGTTGTGAGAGATGTTCCGATGGATTCGATAGAAAAAACAAAACTTCCTCTCGCTGATTATTACGCAATGGGGCATGTTCATCAAGTTTTTGAAAAAGAAGAATCATCGCTATATGTTTATCCTGGCCCAATATTTCCAAATAATTTCCAAGAACTTGCAGACCTAAAATGTGGGAGCTTTGAAATAGTTGAGATGGAATCTGGAAAAATTAAAGCGAGAAATGTTAAGATCCCTCTAAAAGAAGTAGTTTATCTTGAATTAGAAATAGATAACGGATTTACAGCAACGGATAAAATTATCAACGAGATTGACAAACTGAATCTTAATGACAAAATATTTCTTTTAAAATTGACCGGAGTTATCAAGCAAGGGAAAACTGGGGATATTAGGTTCAATGAGATAGAAAATTTTGTAAAGAAAAAAAATGCTTTTGCTTTTTTGAGGAGTATATCGTCATTGAAAGTAAAAGAATCTGAGTTCGAAATTGAAACAGAGGATATGGAAAATGCGGAAGAAAAAATTATTGAAAAATATTCTGAAGAGAATCCTTCTAAATTTAATAAATTCATCCCGCAATTAATCAGCGCATTAGAAATGGAAAAAAACGAAGATGAAAAGCTTATTATTTTTGAGAATCGTCTGATTGAAGAATTAAAGAAAGCCTTAAATTTGGAGGAGGTGATTTGATGATTTTTAAAAAATTAAAAATTAAAAATATCAGAAGTTATGAAAATCTCGAGCTTGAATTCCCGCGAGGTTCGGTTTTATTATCTGGAGATATCGGTGCTGGTAAAACTTCAATCCTCCTTGCATTGCAATTCGCACTTTTCGGATTGCAACCCGGCCAAAAAGGAGCTTCCCTTTTAAGACAAGGAACAGATAATGCTTATGTTTCTCTTGAACTTGAAATAGATAATCAAACAATAATTTTAGAAAGAACGATAAAAAAATCAAAAAACAATTCTATAACTCAGGAATTAAATGTTCTAACTATCGACGGCAAATCGCAAAAACTTTCAGCTTCGGAAATGAAAAATAAAGTCATAAGTTTACTAAACTATCCAAAGGAATTTATCAAAAAATCAAATCTACTCTACAAATTCACGGTTTATACGCCTCAAGAACAAATGAAAGCGATCATTCAAGAAAAACCTGAGGTTCGTTTAGACACT
>CAYNLR010000013.1:0-8715 GCA_964398135.1 Candidatus Woesearchaeota archaeon | reverse complement strand
GGTGCTGAAATTGAAGACGATTCTGTAGTTGGAATGTGCAGAAAATGTATGCACGAGGTTTGGGGTGAAAAAATGACAAATGCTATTATCTCTAATATGGAAAAAGCGCGAGAAAAAGGAGACTTAGAACTTTGGAAAATTAATGAGGTTCAGATTAATAATAAAAAAACCGAAGAATCTGAAGAAATTCCAAAGGAAATTTCAGGTGAATTAAAAGAATGTATTGGTTCTGATAACATTAGTTTTGATGGGGTTAATAAACAAAATTCTCTTAATTAAAATCTTGCTAAATGCTATAACCATATGTTTTTAAATCGGTTTTTTCTTTATTCTTTATGGAAAGTTCACAATTAGACGAAAATATTAGGTTAATAAATTTTACACTTGATGACTCAGAGCTTATTACTGCCAAGAAAATAATAGAAAATTATGTTAGAAAAATAAGATATTTTGTAGATTTCGAAGAATTGAAAATAGAAATGAAAACACATTTAAAAGATAAAAACAAGTATTTTGAAATAAATGGGCTTTTAATTTTTGACGGGAATAAAGCGGTAGCAGAGGCGCAGGGAGAAAATGTCTTTGCTTTGATTGACAAAGTGCTGGCAAAAATACTTCAAGAAACTAAACATAAAATTAAGGCAGAATAATGGCAAAAAGCAAAAGGTCGCGAAAGAGGGGAAAGATTTCACTTAGTCGTTACTTTAAAGAATTTAAAGACGGAGAAAGAGTGGCTGTTGTCAGAAATTTTAGTGTAAAGGCCAATTTTCCAAAAAGGATAAACGGCAAGAGCGGAAAAATTGATGGCTCTCGCGGAAGGTATAAATTAGTAAAAATTAAAGATGGCGGAAAAATGAAAACCTTTATAATCCATCCAATCCATTTAAAGAAGTTAGAATAAAATGGTAATAATAAAACAAACACCCTTAACTTTGGCAGAAGTTAGTGAATTAGTTGGAGAAGGAAAAAAACAAGATGAACTTAAAAAATTCATAAAACAATTTTCAAAAATAACACCTGAGAAAGCGAAGCAGATGAGAGAAGAGTTACAAAAATTAGATTTAATCAAATTGAAAGAAACTCATATTGTAAAAATTATAGATTTCATGCCAGAAGATGCCGAGGATTTAAATAAGATTTTGCATGATGTTTCACTGGATCAAAATGAGGTTGATAAAATACTTGAAGTTGTTAAAAAATTCTGATGAAAATGGAAGCAAGAAAAAAAGAATTAGAAGGAGTAGAAAAGAAATCACAATCAGAGAAAGAGGAATATGCTTTTGTTCTAGATTATCTTCCATATGGTTATCCTTTTGAAAAAAATATGATACCTATTGTTCAAGCAATCGGAAAAGACAGCTTGACACTTTTGGAAATTGTGCCACGAAAAGGTGCAAAGTTTGAACTAAAGGAAAAAATTTATATAGGTGATGGTAAAAGAGATAAAGTGCAGTATATTAAAGGCAGGCTACTCAGGGAAAAATTAACAGAAACCGCAAAAATTCAATTAAATGAAATTGTCGAAGAGCACGTTAAAGAGAACGAGCAAAAATATGTTGAATTTTTTAATACTGCACAGGCGATAAATACAAGACTTCATCAGTTTGAATTGTTGCCTGGATTAGGGAAAAAACATACAAAAGCCATCCTTAATGCAAGAGAAGAAAGGCCTTTTACCTCGTTTGAGGATATTAAAAAAAGAATTGCCAACCTGCCTGACCCTCAAAACATCATTAAAAAAAGAATAATTGAAGAACTAACCGAAATTAAAAGACAAAATTTATTTATAAAATGACGCAAGAAACAACACAAGAAGGAGTAGTTGATAAAGGAGTAGTCAGAATTCTAGCCCAAGATATCCCCGGAAATAAAAGTGTTTATGCTGGTTTAACCAGAATCAAAGGAATTTCATGGAGTTTTGCGAATGCTGTATGCAGAAAACTCAATATAAATAAAAGAAAGAAAGTAAAAGAGCTTACCAAAGAAGAAATAAAAGAAATTGAAGAATTTGTAAACAATCCTGACCTGCCAAGTTTCTTGAAAAATAGGAGAAGGGACCCCGAGTCTGGAGAGGATAGACATCTTAACGGTTCTGATTTGCAATTACAAGTAGACTTTGATATCAAAAAAATGAAAAAAATAAAATCATATAAAGGAATAAGGCATGCAGCTGGATTGCCTGTTCGCGGTCAACGAACCCGCTCTAATTTCAGAAGGAATAGAAGAAAAACAGGAGCGGTTGGTGTAAGTAAAAAAGGAGCAAGAAGAAAATAAAATGGGAGACATAAAAAGGAAAAAAAATAAGTTCAAGAGACCGAAAAAACCTTTTGATAAACAAAGAATTATAGAAGAAAAAGAAATCGTTAAAAAATACGGATTGAAGAATAAGCAAGAAATTTGGAAAGCAGAATCAGAAATCTCGAGGTTGCGAAGAATGGCTAAATCTTTAATCCCGAAATCTGAAGAAGAAAAGAAAGAATTTTTTGCAAAATTGAATCGTTTAGGATTTGAGGTTAAAGACATTTCTGATGTTTTGGCTTTAAACAAAGAAGATTGGCTTAAGAGAAGATTACAAACAATTCTTTTAAAGAAAAAACTTGCAAGAACAATTAAACACGCAAGACAATTAATTACTCATAAATTAGTTCTTGTTGATGGGAGGGTTGTTAATAGGCCTGGTTTTATTGTTACAAAAGATTTAGAAGATAAAATTTCATTAAAAACACAAAAAGTTAAAAATGAAGAATAGTAATTGGTAAAATGGCTAAGTCTGAGGAACGTGTCGGGATTTTGCATATTTACGCAAGTTTCAATAATACAATTGCGCATCTCACGGATTTAGCAGGCAATACCCTCGGAAGAGTATCTGGAGGCCAAATAACAAAACATGACAGATTAAAGGCAAATCCGACAATTGCAATGTTTATTGCAAAACAAATTGCGGAAATTGCCAAAGACCATAAAATGAAATCGTTTTATGTAAGAATCAAGGGAAAAGCAAGCAGTCCTGGGATCGGGCCAGGAGCTCATGCTGTTATAAAAACACTTACAAAAAGTGGAATAAAAATAATCAGTATTGCGGATGTTACTCCTATCCCTCGGGGAGGTCCTAAAAGGAAATATGGAAGAAGGGGGAGGAGGGTATAAGAATTAGTAGAAGTGCTTAACAATAAAATTTTTTAAGAAATAAAAAATAAAACAATAAAATTAATGATTAGGTTTATAAATTTTGGTTAAGAGATAATAAAATGATAAAGATAATAGAAAAGACGCCTGAGAAAGTTGTGTTTGAAACAGACATGGATGAAAGCTTAGCTAATGCTATTCGAAGAAGTGTTAATGAAATCCCTGTTCTTGCAATCCAAGAAGTTGATATTTACAAGAATGATAGCGCATTATATGATGAAATTATTGCACATCGGCTTGGATTAATTCCATTAAAAAATCAAAAGTTAAAGAAGGGACAGGTTATTAATTTTAAGTTGAAAGTGAAAGGAAAAGAAGGCGGGACAGAAGTTCTCGCAAAAGAACTCGGCGAGGGTGTTGTTTATCCTGAAACTTTAATTTTGTTATTAGAAAAAGATCAAGAAATTGAATTGGTTGCGAGGGCTTGGCCAGGAAAAGGAAGAGAACACGCAAAACACATTCCAGGATTGGTTTATTACAGACATGGATGCAAAATTGAAATATCTCCTGAAGGAGAGAAACATGCAGAACTTGCTGAACTTTATCCAAAGGTTTTTGAATTCGACGGAAAACTAAAAGTTAAAAACGAGGCTTATTATGGATTGGGCCAAGAAGAAATTGAAGAGTTTAAGGGGGTTAAAGTTTCTCCTAAAAAAGAACTTGTATTTTTTATTGAATCGTGGGGACAGATGGATGCAGAAGATATTTTTTTAGAATCAATTGAGCAAATTGTTAATTGTCTTGAAGAATTGGATAAAATTATTAAATAAAATTATTATAGAATATATTGTTTTATTGGGGAGATGCCAGAGCGGTCAAATGGGCTGCGCTAAGGCCGCAGTGGCTTAGTGCCTGCGAAGGTTCAAATCCTTCTCTCCCCATCGTTGAGGTTAAAAAAATGGTAAAGAAAATCTCAAAGACAAAAATAGAAAAGAGAATAAGGAAGAAAACAAATCCGTTGTTAATTAGAATTCTCATTAAACTTAAGAAGACAAATCCATTAGTTGCTAAACTGCTTGCCATGCCTGTTAGAAAAATGCCGAGAGTTAACTTAGAAAAAATTGATAGGGCAAAAAGCAATCAGGTTTTAGTTATTGGAAAAATTTTGTCGTGCGGAAAATTAACAAGAAAATTTAAAATTGTAGGATTTTCTATTAGCAAAAAAGCGAAAGAAAAAATTCAAAAATCTGGTTCTGAGTTTGTTTTTATTGGTGATGAAATGGAAAAAAATCCTGAACTAAAAGGGTTAGAAATAATAAAATGAAAATAGTTGTTGATGCCGAGGGAGCAATTGTTGGAAGGTTAGGAAGTTATGTTGCTAAAGAATTGTTGAAAGGAAATGAGGTTTTTGTTATTAATTCTGAAAAAGCGATTATTTCAGGGAGTAAAAAAAATATTATTGACAGGATAAATAAATTAAGAAAAATTGGCCACGGAGGTTCTGGAAAAGGGCCGAAAATTCCGCTCGTTGCTGACAAATTTTTAAAAAGAAAAATAAGAGGAATGCTTCCATGGGACAGACCAAGAGGGAGAGAAGCTTTTAAAAGATTGAGATGTTATATTGGGACAGGTCAGCTTAAAGAAGAAGAAATAAAGAAAGCGAAAAAGTTTGAACACAAAAAACCACTTAAATATTTGACAATTAAACAAATTATGGAACTGTTACGATGATTGAGAAAAATCTTGTTTTTGCCGGAAAGCGAAAGACATCAATAGCGAAGGCTACAATCAAAAAGGGTAGCGGGAAAGTTACGATAAACAGACGCCCGATTAATCTTTTCCCAATGCTACAACAACTCGAATTAAAAGAGCCATTAGTTATTGCAAAAGATGTTTTGGGAAAATTGGATTTTGATATTGCTGTAAATGTTAAGGGTGGTGGAAATTCTTCGAGAATAGAGGCGTCGCGGTTGGCAATTGCGAGGGCAATTGTTGGATTTTCTAAAAGTGATAAATTAAGAAGAGCGTATTTAGCTTATGATAGAAATCTTCTTGTTGCAGATACGAGAAGAAAAGAACCATACAAACCTGAAGATAGTAAAGCGAGGGCAAAAAGACAGAGTTCAAAGAGATAATGCTTGATAAGGTTGTTAGCTTCTTAATTTCTCTCGCAATTTTCTTTGGACAGCATAGAAAATTTCTGCAGAGATTATTGGCTCATGGTTTCCTTTATTAAGAGTTCCGTCAAATTTTATCTCTCCGAGATAGGTTCGGTTTGTTAAAATTTTCTTTAAGCCGTTAACAGACAATCCATAATTTTTAGCTAAAGAATTTAGTGAACAATCCTTTTCAAGAAAAATTTTAAATAAAGAATGAACTTTTGCGGCATCTTGATTTGGTTGTAATTTTCCGTCGACAACATCATAACCGAGTGGCGGCCGACTCATCACTTTTCCTTCACTCGCTCTTTTACTCATTGTTTTTTTAGTTTTTCCTTGACTCCTTAAATTGTGTTTTCTGAATGTATCTAATATTTTCCAATCAATTTTTTCAGAAATGTATTTTTCAAAATCTTCTTCATTGTCTGGAGCGAATTTAGCACAAACAGAACAGAGTTTTTTACCAAAAATTGTTTTTTCGTTTTTGTCAAGATAACCGCATTTTACACATACCATTCTAAGCTGTAAAATTTCATATGCAAAAATATTTATACTGCTCCATTTTAAAATTTTTATGAACAAAATTTTGAAAATTATTGGATTGGTTGTGCTTATTTTAGGATTGGTAATTGTAGGTATTCTAATTTATTTTTACAATTTTTATGTATTTAAAACATTTAGAATTTGTATAGGAGAAGATTTTAATGATACTATGATTCCTTGCACTTCAGATAGCTTCTGTGTTGAGTTGTTTAAAGAGAATAAAGAAATAAAAGATAATTTAGAAAAAGCTCCTGAATTTATTAAAGAAAAATTAGAAGAGGTTCTGAATGCTGCAATTTTTTGTGACAAAACTTGTAAAATAAAAAACGTTAGGGGTTTCAGCAGGGATGGTTTGCAAGAAATTGAATCATGTAATAGCGACGAAAAAGAAATTAAATTTGAAATTAAAGGCAAGGAAGGTATAGAAATTTTAAAATATCTGAAAGAACGGGGAAAAATTTAAGGGCACGCTGCAACCCTCTTAAATTAAAATTTTAGTGATGTGTTCAAAAACCAGAAGTTTGAGAATTAGCAAAACCAGCTGTCCCAATTATCTTGTTTGAATTACTTAACCAGACTGAGATTCAGAATTCATTAAATTGTCTATCGGGCTTTTAATTTTTTTTAGTTGTTCTTGAGATATGTGTGTATAGATTTGGGTTGTGGAAAGGTCAGAATGGCCAAGCAATTCCTGAATAATTCTTATATCTACTTTGTCTTCCAAAAGATGGGTTGCGAAGCTGTGGCGGAGGGTGTGGGGGTGGACATCTTTATTGATTTTTGCTTTTTTTGCAGCTTTTTTTACAATTTGTTGAATGTTTCTTGAGGAAAGCGGTTTTCCTGTTGATGGATTTGTGAAAAGATATTTGTGATTTGCTTTTTTTTGATTCTGAACTTGTTGTTTTAAATCATTAATAAGAAACTTTGGGATATTGAAAATCCTGTCTTTTTTTCCTTTTGCTTGTTTAATGTATCCAATTTTTTCTTCAAAATTTAAATCATCTATCTTTAAGTTTATTAATTCAGAAACTCGCAAGCCGCAAGCATAGATTAAAGAAATCATTAGTTTTGATTTTTTGGAGTCAAGCGAATTTAACAATTCCTTAACTTCTTGCTTTGTTAAAACTGCTGGGAGTTTTCTCTCTTTTTTAGGGCGTTTTATATTTTTTGTTGGATCTCTATGAAAAATGTTGAGAAAAGCATATCTTATTGCAGATAAAAAAAGAATAATTGATGAAGCAGCCTTGTCCGTAAGATTCTCTGCAATATAAGATTTCACATCCTCCTCAGTAATCTGATCCGGTTTCTTGTTTGTAAATTTTAATAGAGACTCGTTTGCTTTTAGATAATTCCTGAGCGTGTATTTAGAATTTTTAGAAATTTTTAGTTCTATCTCAAGTTTTTTCAAAAATTCCTCTTTTTCCATACAATTAGATTGTGCGAATGTTTTATAATTGTTGTGGTTATGTAGAAAATTAATTTAGTGGCGGTTATTTTGAGTTTATTGCTTTGTAAAATTTTTTTATGAACGATTCTTTATCTACATAATTTGAAGGTGATTCTAAATTTCCGGTAGAATCATAAAAAGTTGGATCTATGTGGCTGCAAATTATTCTGTTTTTTTCAAGAACAACTACACAATTCCAAGAATGCGGCTGAATTTCTCCTCCGAGTAAATTAGAGGTTATATAAACATTTTTTAAATTTTGATTAAAGGTTCTGAAATAATTAAAAATTGCTTGAGTTATTGATGCATATTTATCACAATCTCCTTTTCCTAATTCAAAATATTTTTCTATTGGAAGATTTCTCCCGTATTTTTTAATGAATTTTTTATCTAAGTCAACATTAAGATATTCTAATTTTGAAGCAGTTATATCTACTGCAACCTGAATTGCTTGTTTTGGATGCAGGTTTTGAAGTTTTTGTTTTGTATAACCTATTTTTTCTGCTTGCTCCAGGATTTCGCTATAAAATTTATCTTTATCTTTAATTTTTGGTGTGTGGAGCGGTGATAAAAAGAATTTTGCCAAATCTAAAGGAATTGGTATTTCTTCTTGAACTTTAATTTCTAATTCACTAAAATCCTTATACTCGATATTCAAACCGTAAATCTCTTTTGTTTTGCTTTTTGATATCTTGGAGTTTCTTAAATGAGATTTATACAATCTTATGATCTGGTAGGGTTGCAAATAGCTTCTTTGAGATGCGTATTCTAATGGAATGTTGTTTTCAAGATAAAAACCGATAAAAGCTTTATCAATTGAACATCCAATTTGTTCTGCTTCTTGTGTTTTTTTAAAATTTCTTTCTGAAAGGTTTTCTGTTTTAAGGATTTTTTTAGTCTGAAATCTTAAAGGAAAAACACGATTTGGATAGCCACAACCATTTATTGAAGCTGCTAAAGCCAATGCAATTGAAATGTGTTTAAGATATTTCATTCTAAAAATATAGATATCTAATTTAAAATTTTTATTGTAAAAATCGGCAAAAAATACCCAATTTCCTACTTCGTATAATGCATCTTGTGCGAAGTTTTGCCCTATTTTTAGGAAATTTTTGCACTAAGGTTAGCTTTGTGCACATTTTTTTATTGTTTGTGTTTGGAATTTATAATTTTTAAGGTTCTTTTTCATGGCCTGCTTCTGATTTCGGAATTGGGTGTGCACTAAGGTTACCTAAGTAAAAATTGAATATAAAAAAAATAAAAGCTTGCAAAAAAGCAAGCAAAACAAAAACAAAATTATCTGTTGAAGATTGCCATTATTACTCCGACTATCGCACCGATAACAACTATCCAACCAGCAATAGCTGTTATGATTGTTGGAATTCCTGGCACTGTCAATGTCCCTTTTATCATTCCAGAACCTACTGCCAATGAAACTAG
>CAYNLR010000012.1:0-8758 GCA_964398135.1 Candidatus Woesearchaeota archaeon | reverse complement strand
TATGTGTTATGTGAGGTTTTAATTTCAAAATGGGTAATTAAGGCAATTGAGGATTGTAAACAAAGGCGCAAGCAAAGTGCAAAATTTCAATTACAATCTGCACGAGATTTAATTAAAGATATCTATTTTTCCTTTCTCTTCTATCTCTTTTTGTTCTTCTTCAAGCCTCTCTACTTCAATTGATTTTTTTTCCGGCACTGACTCAACTTGAGGAGCTTTACGGATTTCTTGAGTTTGTTGGATTTGCTCTGTTTTATTTTCTGTTTGCGGCTTAACCATTTTACTCTCTAATTCTGCAACAAATTCTGAAATCTCTCTTGCAACATCAGGATTTACTGAGATAGAATCAATTCCCTGCTGAACTAAAAACTCAACCATCTCTTTATTCGATCCTGCCTGTCCACAAATCGAGGTTTCTATTCCGTGTTTTTTACACTCTCTTATTACTCTTGAAATTTGTTTTTTCACAGCCCAGCTTGATTCATCATAAATATCCTGAACTTCTTCATTCCCTCTGTCAACTCCAAGGGTGTATTGTGTTAGGTCGTTTGTTCCGAATGATATAAAATCAATTCCTGTTTCGCAAATATCTCTTATTAAGATTGATGCAGCTGGAGTTTCAATCATTACTCCAATTTTTATATTCTCTTTATTCAGCATTCCTAACTCTCCCATTATTTTTTTCGCTTCTTCTACTTCCTTCGGAGAAATAACTTGTGGAAACATTATACCAATTTTATACCCTTTATCTGATAGTTGTTTAATGGCTTTAAGTTCTGCCTTAAATATTTCAGGATGTTTTAGAGAAAACCTTATTCCGTGATTTCCAAGCATAGGATTTCTTTCAATTTCTGGTGCACCCTCCAATCGCGAATATTCATCGGTTCTTATATCTGAAGTTCTAATCCAAATAGGTTTTCCTATAAAGTGTTCTGCAATTTTTTCAAGACCTTCTCTCAATAATTTCTGGTACTCATCGAGAGTATTTTCCTTTTCATATTGGAGAGGGTGTTTTTTTGAAGAGGCAATTATTCCTTCTATTCTCACTAAACCGATACCTTCAGCATTTGCCTTAGCAGCTCGTTCTGCAAATTCCGGCAAATCAACAAGAACTTTGATTTTTGTTTTGGTTGTTTTTTCTATCGGAAGGATTTCGACTGCTTTATTTTGAGCTCTTCCAAGATAAACCTTCCCGTTAAACCCATCAACCGTAACTTCCATCCCGTCTTCCAAAACAGAAGTTGCATTCTCTGTCCCGACGACTGCCGGAATTCCCATTTCTCGCGAGACAATCGCTGCATGAGCTGTTATTCCTCCTTCGTCAGTTACAATCGCAGAAGCTTTTTGCATTGTCACAACCATGTCAGGATTAGTCATTTTTGTAACAAGAACATCACCCTCTTTAACCTTCGGCAAATCATCCATAGAAAGAATTTTTTTCACAACACCTGAAGCAATTCCGGGAGAGGCTCCTAAACCAGAAGTTAAAATTTGTCCTTGGAGTTCTTGACTTTGTTTTTTTTGCTTTAGTGTTGTAATCGGACGGGTTTGTAAAATGTAAATAGAATCGTTTTCAATCGCAAATTCAATATCCTGCGGGCATTGATAATGTTCTTCTAATTTAATAGCATATTCTGCAAGTTGTCTTATTTCATGAGTTTGCAAAACTCTTTGTTTTGATTTTTCAGGAGTGAGATGAATTGTTTTTGTGATTCCAGAGGCATCTCTAACTATTGCAATCTTTTTATCAGCAATTTTCTGATCTAAAATCTCTAAATCTTTTGAAACTATATACATATCTGGTTTGATTTTTCCTGAAACAATCCCTTCCCCTTGGCCGAATACTGCTTCAATCAAAATATTATTCTCGTGGGTTATAGGATTAACAGAAAAAATAACTCCGGATTTATCAGAGTTAACCATCTTTTGAACAATAACCGCAATCCCAACAATCTGATCAAACCCTTTTTTCTTTCGATAATAAATCGAGCGGGCAGTAAAAATTGACGCAAAAACTTTTTTAACCGCTTTTATGAGTTCTTCATTTCCCTTTATATTTATAAAACTCTCTTGCTGTCCTGCAAAACTCGCGCTTCCCAAATCTTCTGCTGTCGCTGATGAACGAACCGACACAAAAACCGGCTCCCTTGCTGATTTCATAATTGCAAGAGCGTCGGGAGAATTTTCAAGTTCTTTTAAATCAATATTGAAGTTATCATAAGATTCTATTATTTCTTCTTTTAAATCCTCGGGCATCTCTTTATTAATAATCATTTCTCTGATTTCTCTTGATTTCTCTTCTAACGCTTTTGTATCATCACTATCAATTTTTGAAATAATGTCTTTAATTTGCTGTTCAATGTTTGTTTGTTTTAAAAAATAATGAAACGCTTTCGTTGTTATAATGAATGCTTGAGGAACAGGAAATCCTGAATTAAACATTTCTCCGAGATTAGCCCCTTTTCCCCCAGCAATCTTTACATCTTCTTTAGAAACTTCTGAAAGCCATACGATATATTTTTCTTTTTCCATCTCCAATAAAATTTTTTAGTAAAAGCATGATTCTCCAAAAACCAGCTTTTCATTTTACCCTCTTTAAAAAATTAAAGAAAGGTGCTTATTTAAATTTTATTATACAAGAAGTTTACTAATTAATGCAATTTTTTAAAATTAGTCGCCACCAAAATTCAACTTTCTGCGTATTATCTCGCTCTTGATTCTTAAAATTGTTCAAATTTTTTTGCAACAAAAATTAATGAGCGAAAAGATGAGATTGCTAAGATTATGATTTAATTCTTGTTGTTTCAATCTGAACATTGCAAGGCAATTTTGCTTTGACAGCTCTTATCATTTTTCTTGCTTCACTTTCAGCTTTTTGATTTAAAACCCCAACTAAAAATATTGTCTGCCCTTTTTTTATTAATGCTGTTCTCCCAGCTGCTTTTCCAAACGATAGAGACATTCCTGTTTGCATTCGGTCTGCTCCTGCTCCGGTAAGCATTTTGTTTTCTCTGATGATATTATGGGGATATGTTTTTATCTCAAAATAAAAATCTTTTCCTATCTTTTTTTGCAAAAACCTATTTAAATATTGCCTGATGGCTTCGATTGCATTATCCCGAATCTGAACATTTTCTTTTGAGAGAACCTTAATAATAATTGGATATTTATTTTGCTTGAAACCTTCTACATCACCCATTCTGAATTTTATAATTTTTGGTTGAGGAACTGTTTTTATGTAATTTTTCTCTTTAACTTTGCTCTTCCTAGTATAAGGACGAACCCTTCTTTTTGAATATGCTGACGCTTTTCTCAATGCCATTATACCTCCTTGATTTCAACCTCATCGCCAATTGCTTGTCCCGGCAAACCTTTTTCAAAAATCGCGCGAACAGCTCCTTTGTTTCCATGCGGAGCCATAATTTTCCCTCTGATAATTTTTGGAGATTTTCCAGGAGATTGCCACACAACCAACTTACCAACAAATTCTTTTGCTTTTTCTCTCGAATCAATCCCTGGAATCTCAATTAAAAAATGACGCGGTTTATATGTTTTTCTTCCTCGCCTGAATTGGATTATTTTAGCTTTTGTCATGTAATTATTTTAAAAATTCGCTTTATAAACTTTGGGTTAATGCTTAAAAATAAAAGATTATTCATGATTTCAAACAAATATGACCAATTTTCTTAATCTCGGACTATATAACATGAAAGTCTTAGCTATTGGATTTCTGACGATAGTTACTAAAAGTTCGGCTATTTAATAAGAGAGTAAATATTGCTTATTTCTCTTTGCTTTATCTATCCCACTTTCATTATTGAAGCATTTAATAAAGCAGTTGTATCTACAATAGTTGTATCTACAATATACTTACATTATAAACTAATTATGATTTTTAAAAAAGAGAATTAAGAATTTTTTACAACAAAATCACAAAAAATAATCTTTGTTAAATTCCCAAAATCCGCGCTTACCAGCAATTTTAATTTTCTTAACTTTTTCAACACAATCTAAAACAAAACCATAATTTCCGAATTTTTTATCTGCTAAATGCAGTTCTTTATCTTTTTCAAACTCTTCATCATTTTTATAATGTTTGACATAAACTAATTTTGCTTTGCCGAGAATAAAACCGCATGGCAAGTTCCTGAAACCGAATTTTTTCATTGCCTCTTTGTCTGGTTTTCTTGAAGAATGGATTAAAAACACTCCACGAAATCTCGTATTCCATTTCCTAATCTCGATTTTCTTTTTTCCTTGCAAAATTAATTCTGCCCACGGCTGTTTTATTGAAAGGACTTTCATGATTTTTATGTAAAAAGATACTATAAAAAATTATCCAAAAACCTTAAATACGCATTCAACATTAAGAAGTTATGGAAAATACAGAAACCGAAGAACCAAAACAAATTGGAGTTGTTACTAACTACTTTGATAAGATCGGAGTGGCTGCAATTAAACTTTCCGGAGAATTGAAGGTTGGCGACAGGATTAACATTAAAGGCGGTAAAGAAACTGATTTTGAACAAGTTGTTGAAAGCATGCAGATACAACACGAGCAAGTAGAAAAAGCTGGAGAAGGCGATGAGGTTGGATTGAAAGTAAAAGAAAAAGTTAGAGAAGGTTACAAAGTTTTTAAGATTTAAGTTTATATGATTTTAAACTCCTGCAAGCAACTTGCTTACTCTGATTTCTATTGATAACAATTAAATTTAGCGGCTTCTGAAATAATCTGCTCATAAATTATATTAGTTCAGTGCGAGGGCGCCGATAAATTTTTATAACTTTTAATTTTTTACACTAAATGACTAAATTGGTTTATTGCGCAACGCCTGGAAGACTAAATCATAAAAGGAAAGAAATAATGGATTTTGTTACAAATCAGGGTTATGGTCCATTTCATCCTTTTCAAGCCTTTGAATATGAACGATTCGAAGGAGGACCGGTAGGAAGAGAAAAAACTATTGAATTTTGTAAAAGAGCAGTTGGGATTTGTGATGAATTCTGGATGTTTGGCGTTTCTGAAGGAACTTTAGAAGAATTAGTTCATGCAATTAACCAAGGTAAACCAATAAAACTATTTCTCGATCAATTTGATCCAAAGTGGAAAATATATTATAAAGATTTGGGTATGAAGTATGGAGATCCGCTAGATAAAATTCTTAAATAGGCGCCCACGACTTTGAGTTTTTTGGCTTTGCCAGCGTTGCACTAAAACTCAATTCTCACTCGTTCGGAAAAACTAATAGTGATTTAATTGTTCGCTCGGTTGCATTTCCCTCTACCTAAATCACACTTCATGCGACTTCGTTTAATGCCATATGTTAAATCAGAGTAAACACTTAATAAAAATATTAAACAGAGATGCCTGTATTTTTCTTCAGGACTTTCTCTAAAAAAAATAAAAAACAAAAAACAAAATTTTAGTAGAAAGCTTATTCTTCATCAGAAGTTTCTTCAGCTGATTCGTCAGCACTTTCTTCCTCAGAGGTTTCCTCTTCAGAAGTTTCTTCAGCTGACTCATCAGCGCCTTCTTCCTCAGTAGAGCTTTCTACTTCTTCCTCTGATTCAGAAGCTTCTTCAGCTTCCTCCTCAGTAGGAGTTGTAGTTTCTTCTGTTTCTTCCATAAAAATTTTATATAAAATCGGTTTATAAAGGTTTAGGTTTACTAAAAAAGGATAAAATTAAACACCCAAGATTATAAAAATTTCTTCTTGAAAATCCACAATTAAAAAGCCATTATCACTAACATTCATCTGCATCTTCCTCTAATGCATTTAAACAAGGAGAAACAACAAGTCCATAATGTTCGATTGTTCGTTTGAGTAACTCTTTCGATAGTTCATTATCTAATTTTAAAATATTTTCTCTTTGTGCTAAATAAATATCTTCCTTATAGAGTATGTTCACGCCTGGATATTCTGCACTTGGTGGCACATATCCTATATATTCTGCACTCGCCGGCAGACGTGATTTAAGCAATCTTAGTTCTTCATCAAATATTTTATCTTTTGTTTCATCTTTTTCTAATAACTCCCAACGTTTTTTCTTTGAGTTTAGAAGGTAATTTGCTTGATTAGAGAAGTCTTCAATATTCTTATTAGCGAAAGATATGAATTTTTCTCTTTTAGCTTCTTCAATTATATCGCGAGACAAAAAATCTGTACCTATCTTTCTCGCAAGAAAATATACTAAATAAGGAACTTCAGAATATTTTACACCTATTCTCCCTCTTGCTGTTTCTGTCAAAACAGATTCTTTTATTAAGTTTGACCACCCTATAAATAAATCTGAATCAGGAGAAAAGCTTAATTCAATTAGTTTATCTTCTAATCTCCCCATCCAATAAGCTTGAGATAAAAATTATAAAAATCTTTCGTCGTCTCTCAACCGAAAAGCCGCGGGTTTTGTTTTATAAGACTAACTCTTCTCTCGTGTAACTTCACCGCTTAGTTTGGAAGTGAATAATATTCTCTCACTATCTCTGGGTTGTCGAATAATATCTTGATCATGATTTGTATTGTTGCAAGACTGCCTTAAATTAGCGGAGCAAAAATTCAGAACCTAAAATTGTTGAATGTTTGCATGAAGAAGGGTAACTGTAAAGGTCGGGCAGCAAAACGTTTATAGTGTTGTATCTTGTAAGTAGTTAAAGAATCGCAAGATTTATAAAGACTAATGTTACACTATTTTATATGTTACAAAATAAAGGAATACTCAAAAAATTGGAACAGCTTCTTAGTGATGAAGACAGAACACCTCAAGAGATATACAAATTGTTAAGTGGAAAAGAACCAGTTGTTTATTCAGAGCCACTCTGTGCTATTTTTGGTCCAAATTTTTATAATCTTGATAATCTTCTGGAAGAAAGTATCAAGAGAAAAGAAAGCAAAAAAGAAGATATCAAAAAAGAAATAGAAAAATTAATAGAAGTGTATAAAAGATACGAGAATTGGACCCAATTGCCATTATTCCATAATGTTCCCGAAACTGACCGCAAAAAACTTATAGATCGAATAAACCATGTTTACGGCGAGAGTTTTTTGAAAAGGTTTGAAAATGGTCACTTGATTAATTACGGGATTGATGGAGGATTATTTGATGAGTGGATGAATGCCATAGATAATGAAGGTGATTTATATCGTATAAGTTTAAATCGCTCAAATATTACACCCCGAATAACAGGACTAAAATTAGAACCTTGTTACAATCCTCCTAAAGATTTATCTAATCACTTGGTTTATAATTCAAAGTACGGCGTGTTTGTTTTTAGCAAGGGAGCATGCTATCATATTGCAATACCCAAACTACTATCTCACAAAATAAAAAAAGGAAAAATAGAGAGCGAGGATACAATGGATGAAGATTTATTTTTTTTATATCTACCATCATTCCGACGTAGGATGGAGTATAAACATGATAAACGTGAACTACAATCCAAAGATTTTATTATTGTCCCTCCAGCTAATTATCATCCACATAACTTATTTTACAATCAAAAAGAGGAAAAATTAAGGTGGAAAACTGGAGTAACCGAATATGAAATGGAGTTTTCTCTATCAAAGCTGGCCACAAATGAGTAAAAACCCAAACCAAGCTCATTTTAAGAAATAAGTTTTTATTAAGTTGTAAGGTTTTTCTGTTTGATACCGCATTACTGGCCTGTAAATTCCTTTTTCATCAGCTTTTGAATACATCCTATATTCTCTTCCAAACCCCCACTCATAAAATAAAATCCCGGCTCTTGCAGGATTTCTTTTCATTAATTCATCTAAAATTAATTTGAGATATCTTAATTTTGCTTCTTCCTCTCTTCCTTCATAGCCAGCAAAAAGCCCGTCCACGCCAATCTCAGTAAAAATTTCGACGTAAATTATGCTCAGGTTGTATTCATCAGCAAGCTTTTCTGTATAATCCATTGTTTCATTAACAATTGTCTTTAATGTCTTCCAATCATTTACATGGTTCGCGTTCATATTCGGACCAACAAAATCATAACCTGAATAATTAAATTCCCTCCAGTATTTTTCGTCTTCCCTTATTTCTTTTTCCTGAATTTCCCTGCCAATTAGATCAAGAAAGTTTTGATAAGTAATCATTAATTTTCCTTGGTAAACTTTTCTTAATTTAGGAAGAATTTCTTGATGCCATTGAGAAGATTTTTGCCAGCCGACCCATTGATGCGGTTCCACCATCGGTGTAAAGATTTCAACATTATTTTCTTGAGCAAATTCTGCTAAACTTATTGAAAGATTGCCCAGCTTTTTAAGAAACAAATCTCTTTTTTCTTTTGGAATCCTTTCAAAAGGAGGTTCTCTTACATTAAAAGCCCAATCAGCGACTCTCATAAAAGGAAGGAGATGTACGCTAAGATTATAATTATGAGCTTCTTTTATTTTTTCTGCAATCCACTCTCTTTGTTTTTTTAATTCAATTGGTTTACAATCTTCTCCTGCTGGAATAAACTCGTAAGTCGGTGTAACCAAATAATCAATTTTTATCTCAACTATGTTTGCCCCTGCCAATTTTGCTACCAAAAAAGATTCAAAAAGTCTTGGCGACCAAACAAAACCTCTATAGCCGATGCTTTCATCTCCCTCAGGAAAAAGTGCTAAAATTTCTTCTCTTTCTGACTGGTTAAGTTTATGGAAAATTTCGTCAAATTGGCGGAAAGAATTCAAAACAATTTTTTCTTCCTGAGTTTTTGCATACATTTCTTCTTTAGTCTCTTTCGGGATCGGAATTCTTTTATGCATCC